>NZ_JAMYSA010000061.1:0-40203 GCF_040321735.1 Mesorhizobium sp. M0293 | reverse complement strand
GGCGGTGGACGAACCTGGGCGACGGTAGCCACCTTGCTGCAAACCTGCAAAATGAACAGCGTCGATCCGCTCGACTGGCTCTCGCAGACCTTGACCCGCATCGCTCAAGGCTGGCCGGCATCCGAAATCGAAATGCTCATGCCTTGGAACTTTAGGCCTGACGTTATCGGCTGACCGCTTACGCTTGAGTGCACCAGATCGCCGTCAGCACCGAGACGTTGCGCAAATGGATGACGGAAGCGGCATCTGAACATCGCGCCGCGAGCGCAAGCTTCACCAGCCACGGACCGGCGCAACGGCCTCGGCGAGTTGGTGCAGATCGATGGCTCGCATCATTTGGTGGTTCGAGAACCGTGGTCCTAAATGCGCCCTGCTCGTTTTACATCGACGACGCGACGGGCAAGCTACCCCCTTATAGGCGCAGGTGATCCGCGTAGAAGTTCCCGCCCTCGTCTCGACGGATTCCAAGCTGGGATGCTCCGTCGTATTTTAGCTTGTCGAAGAAGACATCTCGCCCGTCGATCGATACTCGCGCAACGGGATCCCGGTGGCTGTTATCGGCTTTGTTGTCGAAGATAATTCTTTGGCCGAGGTGGATGAGGCCATCCTCGCTTCTGACCGCCTTCGGCTTGAACACAGCCTGCGGCACGCTGCCTTCGGGGCTGTGTTGATCTGGGTCGCGATACAGCGAGATCGTCACGTCTGCCTCTGTGCCCCTCTCCGGCAATTTCAGGATTTTCGGAAGCAACATGTAGGCGTAGTTTTGGGAATATATCCGGAAGCCGATCTTCTCCCAAAAGGGTATCGAGGCCCACGGCGCACACTCAATGTCGAGTATGCAGCGACGATCGTCATCGATGGCCCTTTGCAAAGCGTCCTCTGCCAAAGCCTTGCCGTATCCAAGGTCCCTCCGGTCAGGCCGGACTTCCAGAATGCCGTTACGAATCAAACCATAGGCAATGAACGCGACAGGCATGTCGTTCTCGATCAGGGCAATCATCTCGCCATCCGCGTGCGCGTCCTCGATCACTGATCGGTTGCAGTAGAATCCTTCGCCCGTCTCTTCTCGCTCCGCCCTCAGCCAGTCCATGATCTTCTGGAAATCGTCCTCGGATGCCTTCCGGATGATGGGGACCATTTTTATCCTCGTCGACATTGAATCTACCTCCGCGCGCGGCCCACGAAGAAGCGCTCGGATCATGGCAATCGCCACAGCTATAATTTGACATCTGCGGTAATTGCCATTATAAATGCACTTAACACAGTAAATCGCGTTAAATGCTATTATGTTCACATTCAATATGACATCGCCGATGGAAATTATCCAAGGTGCCGCAGCACGGATGAAGCGGCGGCGGATCGATGCCGATCTTACCCAACGGGAGCTGGCTTCCAAGGCTGGAGTTTCCTACGGCTCGCTGAGAGTTTTCGAGGAGACTGGCAAGGCATCCTTCGAAGCTGTCGTGAAGCTCGCATTCGCCTTGGAGGCGGAAGCTGAATTCGAAGGTTTGTTTCCTTCACGTCCGCCGAAAACACTCGAAGACGTAATCGGGCGCCCGGCCAGGCAGAGGGTCCGCAAGAAATGAAGTTCAGGCCAATCAGGGAAATGAAGGTAGTCCTGGATCTCGAAGGGAGCCAGCGAGAGCTAGGGACGCTTGCGTGGAGCACCGATGAACGACGGGCTTACTTCGAGTACTCGGCTGAGTTCATAACTGCGCCGCTCTTGATTTCTCCATTCAATTTGGCTGCCAAGGCGGGTCTTATTGCAGCCAAGCTCGATCCGTTCGATGGGCTGCATGGCTTGTTTAACGACAGCCTTCCAGATGGATGGGGACGCCTTTTGCTGGATCGCCGCCTTCAAAAGGCTGGCGTCGACTATCACATGCTCACACCCTTGGACCGCCTTTCCGCGGTGGGAACGACGGGAATGGGCGCGTTGGCCTACATTCCTGAACTGCCTGGTGAAGAGCCGGCTGCAGGGGACCTAGACTGGTTCGTTGAACAGGTGGAGCTTGTCCATAACGAGATGGACACTGCTGATATCGATGCCTTGCAGGGTGCCCAAGGCGGTTCCGCAGGGGCGCGTCCAAAGATCATGATCGGCTTGAACCCGGATCAGAATACCTTCGTGATTGACTACGGCCATGAATTGAAGCCCGGGTTTGATCGCTGGATGGTGAAATCGCGAAGTTCCGACGATCCAGCGGACATCGGCGTCGAGGAGCAAGCATATGCTCTCATGGCGCGCGAGGCCGGGCTGGCGATGGCCGAGACACGGATATTGCAGACGAAGAAGGGCAATCGTCTGTTCGCAACAAAGAGATTTGATCGCACGCCCGAGGGACGGCTGCACATGCATACCGCCAGCGGCCTCTTGTATGCGAGCCATCGCGAAGCCTCCCTGGACTACGCCGCCCTTCACAAGCTCACGCACATGATGACGAGAGACAGCGCGGAGGTCCTCCGCATGTTCGGTCACATGGCATTCAATGTGCACGCGCGGAACCGGGACGACCATTCGAAGAACCATGCATTCCTGATGGGACCGAATGGGCGGTGGAAACTCTCTCCGGCGTACGATCTGACTTTCTCGGCAGGCCCCGGAGGACAGCACAGCGCATCGATCGCGGGGGAAGGATTGAACCCAGGACGACAGCATCTGCTTGCCGTCGCCAAAGGCGCTTCCATTTCCGAACAAGAAGCGTTGAACGTGATCGAACGCATCCGCTCTGCTGTCGATCGCTGGCCACGGTTCGCGGACGAAGCAGGTCTATCCAAAGCACGAACCAATGAACTTGATCTGATCCTGAATGGACGGAGGCCGCAGCCTGCACAGGCGCTACGTTGGGACACATCCCCCGACAGCCTGGCTGTTTCCGAGCCCCTTCCGAAAAGCACCCCCGAAGCGGCCTTGGCAATCCTGGATCGCGCACCGGACATCGCGCCAGAGTCAGGAGACGAGCTTGAGGAAGGAAGCTCAGCTAGTTCTAAAATGTGAGGACGACAAAAGGGCCTCCCAGCACGCGCGACCAACGCGGATACCCCCTGATCCAACGGTGACAACAATACCAAGTCGGTGGAGGTGCAGTATTCGCAAACCTTACCCAACTTATGGGTTAAAAATCATCTTCTGTTGAACTTATGGGTTAAGTCCCACGCAACTTATGGGTCAAAATCAGCATAAGACCATCCCGATTTCCGCAGGTCGGCGAGTCAACTTATGGGTCACGGGACAATCGATCTTGGTCTTAGTATCTGTTCGGAGTGCCAAGGCGACCCAATAGTAGTCCCCACGGGCCTTGGATTCAGAGTCAAATCGTTTCGCTGCAAGAACTTGGTAGCCGTTGTCGAAGATCCGAATGACATCAGGAACATAGGAACGGTAATTCGAAACGCAAATGCTCTCGGTGTTGAAAGGGTCTATATCGTCGATCCACGCAAAGCACTTCCCGATGACTGGCAGCAAATGCGCCAGCGGAAATCGCTTTCGGAAACGTCTGTATCAGCCGTCAAATGGACGTTTGTGAAACGATTCGACAGCACTGACGCCTGTCTCAACCATCTGGAAAAGCATGGCTTTGTGTCCGTCGTTACCTCACCGCACATCAAGGGAAAGACCAGCGTTTTCCTGCATGAGGGAGATTATACCCGGCACACAAAACTTGCTGTCTGGTTCGGTAATGAGAAACGGGGCATCCGCCCCCTCGCGGTCGAGCGCAGCGAGATGTGCGTAGCAATCCCAATGTTCGGGATGATCGAGAGCCTAAACCTTGGAACCAGTTCGGGTATCGTTCTCTACGAAATATGGCTCTGCTTTGAGTGAAACCGAAGAACAGACCTGAGCCTGGGCGAAGCTTAACCGACCTTGGCCTCGTTGATGAATGTCGGCTCTACTTCCGCCCCATTCTTCGCGGGTCCCCGGCCCCCGCTCCGGCTTGTGGCCCACGGGGCAATCTGGCCCCGCTATTCCAGGATGACGGTGGCCTCCACCTCGAAGAGCATGGGGTCAATTGCAAGCTTGGGAACGGGAACCAGGGTCTGTGCCGGCAGCGCCTCGCCGAACATGTCCGTGACGTTCCTGGTCAACACCCCAAGCTTGGACATATCGTGATCGACGACGTAGACGGTGAGCTTGGCGACCTGATCTGGCCTGGCGCCGATCCCCTCAAGCGCGGTGCGCAGGTTCGCATATGCCTGCTTAACCTGGACAGCGAAGTCGGGCGACAAGCCTCCCGTGCTGTCCTGGCCGCCCTGCCCGGATATGTAGGCCACCCGGGCTCCGCTGGGCGTGATCACCGCCGTGCTGTAGCCGTTCGGCGACGGGTCGTAGAGGGTTTTTGGATTGACGATGGTCAGCTTGAGATCATTCTCCTTCGCTGTCGCTGCCGTGGGAACTGCGATGGTCATGATGATTAGCCCTCCGATAGTCAGATGCCTGATTGCGCGTGACATGATTTTCTCTTGGCTCCGCGGGCCGCGAACACCCGCGCGGCCAGCATGATTGAACTTTAACCACATCGCCCGTACGATGAATCGTGCGATGTACGAGTCATCGTATGGTACGCCGTACGAGTCAATCGTTCAAGATCGACATTCATTGCGTTGCCGGTCAAAATCGACGTTTCTGAACAGCGAGGAAGACGGATGGCAGCCAAACGCAGCGGCGCCCGAAGCAAAGGGGCTCAACGGATCGGTGTGCCGCTCCAGCCCGTGCAGGAGGCGAGCAGTGAACCGCCGCTCTCTCGGGACCGTATCGTGGCGACCGCGGTGGACCTGCTGGACGCACAGGGGGTCGACGGATTGACGATGCGTCGGCTGGCCGATCACCTCGGCTCGGGCGTGATGAGCCTGTATTGGCACGTCGACAACAAGGAGGATGTCTTTGATCTGGCGCTCGATTCGGTGCTCGAATATCGCGGATCGCCTGAAATAGTTGAGTCTCAAGACTGGCGCGGAGACGTCATTCATATGCTCGAAGACTGGCGCGCCAGAATGTTGCGCCATCCTTGGTCGGCATCGCTGTTGCCGCGCCGGGCGCTCGGCCCGAACATCCTCGGTCGCCTGGAACTGCTGAGCAAGACATTATCCAGAGCCGGTGTCGCGGACGCAGATCTGAACGTCGCGATATGGTCGCTCTGGAATTATGTAATGGGCGCCACCCTCACCCGGGCGAGCTTCGACCTCTCGGACGACGACAGGACCGCCGCGCAGCAGCGCCTTACAATTCTCGGCGAACACTACCCGACAATCGAACGCTCTCGTCTGCTGTTGGACAGCGATTGGGATGGGGCATTCCGAAAAGGCCTCGGCTTCGTTCTCGATGGCCTCTCTCCCAGATAATGAACTCTTGCTGGCCATCGGCAGGCGTCTCATGACCTCAGCTGGCCCGTGGCGTCTGCTCGATGGCAGGACACTGTCGTCAAGCGCGCCGCAATCCCCGATCCCGCGCCAGCGGTCCAGGGCGTTTGCCGTCCGGCTTTACAGGCAGGTCTGGTAGCGCTACCGTTTCATCATCGCGCGTGACCAGGGAGGAGCCTGGGAGCTGTCGCGGCCAGATAGAAATGCGGTTCCCTTCGACGACGTCGCAGGAATCTGTCGGGAGGAAATCGATGGCGTCTGTCGCGATTGGCGATGTCTACAAATCGTTCGGAACTGTCGAGATTCTCCACGGCGTCAGCGTGGATATAGAAGACGGCGAGTTCGTCACGCTGGTCGGGCCGTCGGGCTGCGGAAAATCGACCCTTCTCAGGATGATCGCCGGCCTGGAAAAGATTTCACGCGGCCAGATCGCGATTGGCGAGCGTGTCGTCAACAACGTTGCGCCAAAAGAGCGCGACGTCGCCATGGTGTTCCAGAACTACGCGCTCTACCCGCACATGACCGTCGCCGAGAACATGGCGTTCTCACTGATGCTCAAGGGTGTTTCGAAAGCGGAAAGCGATGCCGGCGTCCAGCGCGCGGCCGAAATTCTGGGGCTGCTGCCATTGCTGACGCGCTATCCGCGTCAGCTTTCCGGCGGCCAGCGCCAACGCGTTGCCATGGGACGCGCGATCGTGCGCGATCCGCAGGTTTTCCTGTTCGACGAACCGCTGTCCAATCTCGACGCCAAGCTCCGGGTGCAGATGCGCGCCGAGATCAAGGAACTGCACCAGCGTCTCAAGACCACGACGGTCTATGTCACCCACGACCAGATCGAGGCCATGACCATGGCCGACAAGATCGTGGTCATGCATGACGGCATCGTCGAGCAGATCGGGCCACCGCTGGAACTCTACGACAGGCCCAGGAATCTCTTCGTCGCCAGCTTCATCGGCTCGCCTGCCATGAACCTGATCAGGGGTGAAATCGCAACGGAGGGATCCCCGTCCTTTCGGGGCGCCGGGGGAATTTCCCTCCCGTTGACCGCCGCGCCGGCCGTCGCCAGTGGCGATCCGGTGGTACTGGGAATACGGCCCGAGCATCTGCGCTTGTCGTCCGACGATGGCATTCCGGTCACCGTCGTGGTGGTCGAGCCGACCGGGTCCGAGGTGCAGCTCATCGGCCGGACCGCCGGCGGTGACGAGATCGTCGCCAATTTCCGGGAGCGCCATGTTTTCACGCCGGGCGAGATCATACGGCTCTCCGCCGCGCCGGGTTTGATTCATCTCTTCGACGGCAAGACCGGAACACGTTTTGAAACAGGCACTGGATGGTAGGGACCGCACTGCAAGGAAGATAAACCGGAGGAGACGACCATGAAATTCACGAGACGCGATGTAATCCGCACGACCGCAGGTGTTGCGGCCGGAGCCTTGGGAAGCCGGTTTGTCGGCTCGCCGGCATTTGCCCAGGAGGGATTGAAATACAAGCCCGAGGACGGTGCTAAGCTGCGGCTGCTGCGTTGGTCTCCGTTCGTGCAAGGCGATGAGGACCAATGGCTGGCCAACACCAAGCGCTTCACCGAGGCGACAGGAGTGGAGGTTCGCGTCGACAAGGAAAGCTGGGAGGACATTCGCCCCAAGGCGGCGGTTGCCGCTAATGTCGGCTCCGGCCCGGACCTCATGTTCGTCTGGTTCGACGACCCACATCAGTATCCCGACAAGCTGCACGACGTGACGGAACTGGGCGAGTATCTGGGCGCAAAATACGGCGGCTGGCACGACGGGCCAAAGCAATATGCGACACGGGACGGCAAATTCATCGGCCTGCCCCTGGCCACGATCGGCAATGCCATCGTCTATCGGGAAAGCTGGGTGAAGGAGGCTGGCTTCTCGGAGTTTCCGAAGGACACGGCAGGCTTCCTCGAACTGTGCAAGGCATTGCAGGCAAAAGGACATCCAGCTGGCTTCACGCACGGCCACGGCGTCGGCGACGGCAACAACTACGCTCACTGGCTGCTCTGGAGCCATGGCGGCAAGATGGTCGACGAGAGCGGCAAAGTGGCGATCAACAGCCCCGAGACCCTCAAGGCGATCGCCTACGCGCAGGAACTCTACAAGACGTTCATTCCCGGGACCGAAAGCTGGCTCGACGTCAACAACAACCGCGCTTTCCTGGCCGGCGAGCTGGGTGTGATCGCCAACGGCATTTCCGCCTACAACACGGCCAAGATCAACAAGGACAAGGATCCGAAACTGGCTGAAATCGCCAAGGACATACGCACGACCAACCTGCCGATCGGTCCTGTCGGCAAATCCGTCGAACTGTTCCAGGTGACCACGGCCGTCATTTTCGACTACACGCCCTACCCCAACGCGGCCAAGGCCTATCTGCAGTTCATGTTCGAGGATCCGCAAATGTCCGACTGGATCACCTCCTCGGCGGGCTATTGCTGCCAGACACTCAAAGCCTTCGACAACAATCCGGTGTGGACGGCCGACCCGAACAATGCCGCATACGCGAAGGCCTCGGCGACGCTGCGTCCCAACGGCTATGCCGGGCCGCTCGGCTACGCTTCGGCAGCGACGATGGCCGACTATGTCCTGGTCGACATGTTCGCCAAGGCCGTGACAGGCCAGGCCATGCCGCAGGAGGCGATGGAAGAGGCGGAGAAGCGCGCAAACCGGTACTATCGGGTCTAAGAGCACAGCTGAGCCGGGCAGCAGCCATCATGCCGCCCGGTCCGTTCCTGAAATCGCTTGGCGGCCGCCTGAGCCGACCAAGGAGACCTCCTGAGGAGCTGTTCATGGCCGTGCCGTCCGTTGCCGCCCAGCCGCGTCCGTCGATCCTTTCGCGCCTGTCTGAAAGCCGCAACGCCCTTGGCTTCGGCTTCATGCTACCGGCGGCAGCGCTTCTCTTGGTTTTCCTGACCTACCCACTTGGGCTCGGCGTCTGGCTCGGCTTCACCGATGCCCGCATCGGCCGCCCCGGTATCTTCATAGGCACCGAGAACTATCAATATCTGTGGAGTGACGCCGTCTTCTGGCTCTCCGTCTTCAACACCCTGCTCTACACGATCAGCGCCTCTATCCTGAAATTCGTGCTCGGCCTCTGGCTGGCGCTTATCCTCAATCAGAACCTTCCGTTCAAATCGTTCTTCCGCGCGATTGTCCTGCTGCCGTGGGTGGTCCCGACGGTGCTGTCGGCCATCGCCTTCTGGTGGATCTACGATTCGCAGTTCTCCATTCTGTCGTGGGCGCTCATGGAAATGGGCCTGATCGACCATCGCATCAATTTCCTCGGCGATCCGGAAAACGCGCGCGCGTCGGTCATTGCCGCCAATGTCTGGCGAGGCATTCCATTCGTGGCCATCACGCTGCTTGCAGGCTTGCAGACGATTCCGCAGTCGCTTTACGAGGCTGCCACGCTCGACGGCGCCAGCCGCTGGCAATTGTTCCGCTATGTGACGCTGCCGCTGCTGACGCCGATCATCGCCATCACAATGACCTTTTCGGTGCTGTTCACCTTCACCGATTTCCAGCTGATCTATGTGCTGACCCGCGGCGGACCGGTGAATGCCACCCATCTGATGGCGACATTGTCGTTTCAGCGCGGCATTTCCGGAGGCCAGCTTGGCGAGGGCGCCGCAATCGCGGTCGCCATGATCCCATTCCTGCTTGCAGCGATCCTGTTCAGCTATTTCGGCCTGCAACGCCGCAAATGGCAGCAGGGCGGCGGAGACTGACAATGGCCACGATCGCAAAAACGAAACGTTCGGACATCGACGAAGGTGGCATGGGCTACCTGCAGAGCGTGCCGCGTCGTGTGGTGACGGTCTATCTGCCGCTGCTGGTGTTCGTCATCGTGCTGCTGTTCCCGTTTTACTGGATGACGATCACGGCTGTTAAGCCCAATCTCGAAATGACCGACTATGCAAATTTCAATCCGTTCTGGGTCGTGCATCCGACCTTGGAGCACATCCGCTATCTCCTCTTCGATACGTCTTATCCGGGCTGGCTGCTCAACACGATCATCATCTCGACGGCCGCCACCTTCCTGTCGCTGCTGGCTGCGGTGTTCGCGGCCTATGCGATCGAACGACTGCGGTTTTCCGGGGCACGTCAGGTCGGTCTCGCAGTCTTCCTTGCCTATCTTGTGCCGCCCTCGATCCTGTTCATCCCGCTGTCGGTGATGGTGTTCAACCTTGGGCTCTACGATACGCCCTTCGCGCTCATCCTTACCTACCCGACCTTCCTGGTCCCGTTCTGCACGTGGCTTTTGATGGGCTACTTCCGCTCCATCCCGTTTGAACTGGAAGAATGCGCACTGATAGACGGGGCGAGCCGGTGGCAGATCCTCACCAAGATCGTGCTGCCGCTGTCGGTGCCCGGCCTGATTTCTGCCGGCATATTCGCATTCACCCTGTCATGGAATGAGTTCATCTATGCCTTGACGTTCATCCAGTCGTCCGAAAACAAGACGGTACCGGTGGGCGTGCTGACGGAGCTTGTGCGCTCCGACGTCTACGAATGGGGGGCGCTGATGGCGGGAGCGCTGATCGGCTCCTTGCCGGTCGTTGTGCTCTATTCGTTCTTTGTCGAGCACTACGTTTCCTCGATGACCGGCGCGGTGAAAGAATAAGCACCCTTACGTCTGCGCAATCATGAGATATTTTCCCAGCGGCCGGGAATGCCCGATGGAGGGCACCAGGCGGCCGGTCGATAGTTGCCGGCAACACCGAAATTCAGCCAGACCATCGAGGACCATCAAGGAATGACCGCCTCCCCTCCCTTTCTAGGCTTTCCCGATCGCCTCGCCGATGGCCTGGTGCCCCGTGCAGTGATGTTCGCAGCCGGCCACGGCAGCACCTATCCCGGCAAGGACAGCAGCGGCCATGCCCTGGCCGCCGACGCTATTCGCGCTGCGAGCCAGGACGATGCCGCGCTCGTCCAGCATTGGGATTTCGATCTCGGTGGCCCGCTGTTCGACGACAAGCCGGTCTGCTGCATCGACGCCGGCGATATCTTGACCACCATGCATGACAATGCCGGCAACCGAGCCCGGATCGAGGCGAAAACGCGCGAAACCCTGGCATTGCCGGCGGTGCCGGTCCTGCTCGGCGGCGACTGTTCCGTGACCATTCCCTTCCTGGCAGGCTTTGCGGATCACGGCCCGGTCTGGGTCCTGCAGATCGACGCCCATATCGACTGGCGCGACGAGGTGCATGGCGAGCGCTACGGCTATTCGAGCCCGATGCGCCGGGCGAGCGAGATGCCGCATGTCGCCGGCATGGTGCAGGTCGGCCTGCGCAGCGTCGGCAGCGCAGGCATCACCGAGATCGAAGCGGCACGGCGCTATGGCAGCCGCTTCGTGACCGCCCGCCAGATCCACGCCCAGGGTGTCGAAGCCGCACTCCGGCATATTCCGGAAGGCGCACGGGTCGTCGTCACCCTCGATTGCGACAGCCTCGATCCCGGCATCATGCCGGGCGTGGCGGCCCGCACGCCCGGCGGCCTCACCTACACGCAGGTGATCGACCTGATCGCCGGGTGCGGCAGGCGGGCCAGGATCGCAGGATTCGACCTGGTCGAACTCTATCCTCCCGCCGACATCGACGGCCTGTCGGCCCTGACCGCCGCGCGCCTTCTTGTCAATGTGATCGGCACCATCGTGCGGCAGGTTTGATATCAAAACCCTGCTTTTCGCAGCAGAGCGGCCAGAATGCGTCTGAGCGAACTTGCGGATGAAGCCGGCGCGCGCCTTTCCGTGCCGGGGTATTCGACCCTGTCTCGACCGACCGGCTCGTCGCTCCAGACCATGTTGAAAGCAATGCCTTTGAGCCCCAGTTCCCCGATCCGGCGCACGATCGTCTCCTGCAGATAGATACTGGATACTCGCACACCATCGGCACGCTCCGGCAGCTTGAATATCTCGGCGTCGCCGATGGCGCCCGGTCGAAGAACGGTGCTTTCGATCATCATTATGCCGCCATCGTCAAAGCGAACGATCTTTGAGCGTTCTTCGTCCAGCGCATCGGCGACAGTGGTGACGTTGAAGAGCGATATGGGCTCGTCGGAACGAAGCGACAGGAACTCGCCATACGGCTCGAGGGTTGACCGCAGCAACTCCAACGCCTTCGCCCGTAGGATGAGCACCTCCTCACCAAGCCAGGGAAAATCTGAATGTTGCCGGGGGGATCCGTCATCGAGTTCGCGCAGAAATTCCATCCGGGGCGAATGCCATCCTGTCTGCCTTCGGCCACCAAGGGCTGCGAATAGCTCGTAGTCGTCTGCCTGTCGCGGAAGAACCCATTCCTGTCCCTCCACCACGCTCAGAACATAGATTTTCATCCGATCCCCTCGCCTCTGCACGCATGTCCAGCGCCCGACGCCCTGGGCGCTAATTTGCCACCATTCGCGGGACCGGCGGCAATTCGGGCGCATCCAGTCCTTTGAAAGGATCGCGCCAGCCGTCGATCTCTTCCAGGCGACGATACCAGCGGCTGACGGACGGATAGTCGTGGAGCGGCAATCTGGCGACGTCGTTGAACGGCAGAAAAGTCGCCATTCGAAAGTCGGCATAGGAAACCGAATTTCCGACCAGCCATCGCCGCTCGGCAAGCACGGCCTCGATTATTGCGGCGGCCGTGTGGAAATGTTCAAGCCCCTCCTCCACCCGCTGCTGATCAATCGGGCCTATGCCATACCGCTGCTTGGTGCCACGTTCGAAATGCACCGTGTCGCAAGCGAATGCGAAGTGCTCCTTGCCCCAGCTGAGCCACCGGATCATCTCGGGTTCGTCATCGCCGGTGCGCCAGAAATCAGAATGTGTGCCGCGCGAAAGCCGGCAGGCTATGGCGTCTGCTTCCCAGAGGCTTTTTCCCTCTTCTTCCACGAGTATGGGCAGTGAGAGATTGGGATTTAGCGGGCGATATTTCTCCACCTGCCCCGGAGCGAACGGCGAGGCGAACTCGAATTCGACTTTCGCATCGAGATGGCGTGCCACCGCGACCGCCAGTCGAGGATTGGGATTGCGGCTGAAGTACAGCTTCATTGGTCACCGCCGGTAGGGCCGGATCTATCGATCAGGGACGTCACAGCAGCCGTATCTGATAGCTGGGCATGCGCTTCACACCGGGCGCGATCAGCATCAGGCCCGGCTTGTCGACAAAATCGCCGTCGAAGTCCACCGGGCTTGCGATGCCGTGCCAGGGTTCGATGCACAGGAACGGCGCGCCGCCCGGCTTTGACCAGACGCCCAACTCCTGAAATCCCTGCCAGGATATCTCGATCGCCGGACCACGCTGGGCGGCATAACGCACGCTGGTGCTGGCGGGTTGATCGAGAATGACTGCGTCCTCGTCGAATAGCCGCTCGGAGAGCGCCAGGATATTGCCCTCGACAGGCGTCGGCTGCGGTGTCGGCAACAGCAAACCGTCCTTCAGGCGGCGGATCGGCGCAGGCTCGTCATCGGCAAAGATCAGCCGATAATCCGTCTTGGCCAGATCCGGCAGCAATGGCCAATTGAACGCCGGGTGCGCCCCGATCGATGCCGGTAGCTGCTCGTCGCCGGTGTTGGTGACGTCGAAGCTCACACTGAGTTGCTTGCGGTCCAGCGCGTAGGTCACCGCCAGGCGAAAGGCGAAGGGGTAATGCGCACGGGTATCCGCGTCGTCGGTGAGGACCAATGTGCAGGATCCTGGTCCCCTCTGCGCCCAGGCAAACGGCTTGTCGCGCGCGAACCCATGCTGCGTCATCGGATAGGTTCGGCCGCGATGGCGCAACTGGTCGCCCTTGAGCCGCCCGACGATCGGGAACAGCACCGGCGAGTGACGCCGCCATTCCGGGCCGGCCTGCCATAGAAACTCTGTGCCGTCGGCATCGCGCAGAGAGACCAGTTCGGCGCCCTGCCCGACGACAGTCGCCGAGATGCCGTCGCCGTGAAGCGTCTGGCTGTCCTGTTCCATATGTCCTCGCGGTTTGCTGGCGGGATAGCCAGGTTAGCAAAAGCCTTCGCGGACTCAAGGGCGAGCGCGCCTTCGTCCTGGTGCTTGCCTAATCAGATGGCGGTCAAGGGCAAGCCGGGCAGCACCTTGTCAAGGGTGATCGGAAATTCACGCACCCTAACGCCGGTGGCGTTGTAGACGGCGTTGGCGACAGCAGCCCCCGCACCGCAGACGCCAAGTTCCCCTAATCCCTTGGCGCCGAGTGGATTGGCCTTGTCATCGTGTTCCTCGAGGAAGACGACCTCCATCGCGCCGATGTCGGCATTGACCGGGACGTGATACTCGGCAAGGTCGTGGTTGACGAAGTGGCCGTGGCGCCGATCGAGCACCGTCTCCTCCATCAGCGCCGCGCCGATGCCCCAGCTCATGCCGCCGATGATTTGCGAGCGCGCGGTCTTCGGATTGAGGATGCGGCCGGCGCCAATCACAGCCAGAAAGCGACGCATCCGGATCTCGCCGGTATCGCAATCGACCGCGACCTTGGCGAAATGCGCGCCGTGTGAGTGCTGGGAATAGGCCTTGTAAGTTTCGGTGGCATTGGCGGCGGCAACAGAGCCTTCGGCCTCGAACCCGTCGGGGGCAATGCCGCGAATGAGATCGCTCAGCCTTGCCGAACGCTCGCCGATCCTGACTTCGCCGTGGGCGAAGTTCGCCTCGCTGACATTGACGCCACGGAACGGCGAAGCTTCGCTCGACCGTGCCACTTCCAGGATCCGCTGCTTGAGGATGCTGCACGCCTGATGCAGCGCGGAACCCGAACTCGTCGCCCCCCAGGAGCCGCCGGAGCCGGCAGTGCGCGGGAAAAGGCTGTCGCCAAGCTCCACCTTGACAGATGAGAGCGGCAAGCCAAGGTTTTGCGCGACGATCTGAGTCAAGATCGTATAGGTGCCGGTGCCGATATCTGTCATGTCGAGCCGTGCCGTGACCTGGCCGTCCCGGTCGATCGCGACCCGCGCCGTCGTTGCGCCGATATAGTTCGGACGGATCGCCGCCGCCATGCCGTGGCCGATGAGCTTGCGGCCCTCCCGGGTACGGCCGGGCACCGGATCCCGCCCCTGCCAACCGAAACGACGCGCACCCTCCTCCATGCAGGCCACGAGGTTGCGGGTCGAAAACGGCACACCGCGCTCCGGATCCTGTGTCGGCTCGTTGCGGATCCTGAGTTCGATCGGATCCAGCCCAAGACGCTCGGCAAGTTCGTCCATGGCGCATTCGAAGGCCAGCATACCCGGCGCTTCTCCGGGCGAGCGCATCCATTCGCCGCGATTGATATCGAGTCGAACCAAGCGATGGCGGGTGAGGCGGTTCGGCGCCGCGTAGAGCGAGCGGGCAAAGGCCGCCGTCTGCTCGCAATACTCTTCGAAGCTCGACGTCGCCGACCAGACGTCATGCGAGATCCCGGTGAGCCGTCCGTCGCTATCCGCACCGAAACGCAGCTGATGGATCATCTCGGCGCGATGACCGGTGTTGGCGAACATCTGCTGGCGCGTAAGCGCGATCTTTACCGGGCGCTGCAAGACCCGCGCCGCTAGCGCTGCCAGCACCGTGTCGGCATGGATAATCAACTTGGAACCGAAGCCTCCGCCGACGAAGGGGCTGACGATGCGCACGCGCTCCGGCGGCATGCCGAGCGTGCTGGCAACGCCTGCCCGATAATTCGCAAGCGTTTGCGCCGATGTATGGATCGTCAAATCGTCGCCTGACCAGACGGCGATCGTCGCATGCGGTTCCATAGGGTTGTGGTGCTCGAATGGCGTCCGATAAGTGGCATCGACCTTGACCGGAGCTTGCGCGAAAGCGCTCTCGAAGTCGCCGAGAACGCTGTCCGTCTCCAGGCCGGCATTTGTCCGCCTGGGTGCATAGGCATCGCTGAGATGCGCTTGGAGATCGTAGGTACCCGTCTCCTCTTCGTAGCGCACCCTGATGAGCCCCGCAGCGGCACGCGCCGCCTCGAATGTCTCCGCGACGACCAGCGCCACCGGCTCGTCATAGTAACGTACGCGGTCACTGCTGAGCGCCGGGCGGGCGCGCGTGAAAACCTCCGGCACGGTCGGCGTCACCGCCGGGCCAAAATCCGGCTGTGGCGGAGCATTCCGGTGCGTCATGACGCCGACTACGCCCGGTGCCTTTTCAGCGTCCGAGATATCGATCTCTGCGATGCGGCCCTTGGCGATGGCGGCGCCGAGAATATATCCATAAGCGACGCCGTCGACTGCATGCTCATAGGCGTAAGTCGCGCGGCCTGTCACCTTGAGCGGCCCGTCGATGCGGTCGACCGGACGACCGATGAATCCGACATGTGGGGAAGATTTCATCCCTGAACGGGAGGCAAAGCCGGTCGAATCGGCAGACTGTCCGTGAGGCGTTATGGTCTTGTGCATGGGCTCACCTGGAATGTTTAGTCGGCGGCGGCGGCGAGAGTGTGCCGCACCGTCCGTTTGGCCAGCGGGATCTTGAAATCATTGTCGCCATGCCCGACCGCCTCGGCCAGCGCGGCTTCGGCGGCTTCGGTAAAAGCGTCATCGGACGCCACCGAGCCGGCGAGCGTTTGCTCAGCCGCGGTCGCGCGCCAGGGCTTGGCCGCGACGCCGCCCATGGCGATGCGGGCGCTGCGTATGCGGTCGCCACTTTTCTCGACGATCGCCGCCACTGACACTAGTGCGAAGGCATAGGAGGCGCGGTCGCGCACCTTGCGATAGAGCTGCCGACCGGGCGGAGGAGCCGGCAAGGTGACCGCGGTGATCATCTCACCAAGGCCGAGCTCCGTCTCCACGTCGGGCGTTGTCCCGGGCAGGCGATGGAGATCGCCGATCGGAATGGTGCGAGCTTCGCCGCCTGGCGACAAGGTCTCGATCCTGGCGTCGAGCCCGGCCATGGCAACCGCCATGTCGGAGGGATGAACCGCAATGCAGGCTTCGCTTGCACCGAGGACCGCATGCACCCGGTTGAAGCCTTGCAGCGCGGCACAACCGGAACCCGGCTCGCGTTTGTTGCACGGCATGTTACGGTCGTAGAAATAGAAGCAGCGCGTGCGTTGCAGGAGATTGCCGGCGGTCGAGGCCTTGTTGCGGATCTGGCCGGAAGCTCCCGCCAGCAGCGCTTGCGAGAGCATCGGGTATTGCGACCTCACCCGCGGCTCGGCGGCAAGATCGCTATTGCGGACCTGCGCGCCGATCCGCAGGCCGCCCTCCTCCGTTTCCTCGATCCGGTCGAGCGGCAGGCGGCTGACGTCGACGAGATGCGCCGGCCGCTCGATATCGAGCTTCATCAGGTCGAGGAGATTGGTGCCACCGCTGATGAATTTGGCGTCCGGCCGATTGGCAACCGCGGCGGCCGCCTCTTCCGCCTTCCCGGCGCGCTCATAAGTGAAAGCCCGCATCGCTCACGCCTCCCCTGCCGCGTCGCGGATGGCGGCGACGATGTTCGGATAGGCAGCGCAGCGGCAGATATTGCCGCTCATCCGTTCGCGGATCTCGGCATCGTTGAGCGCGACCGACGCTGCCGCCACTTCGTCGCTGACATGGCTCGGCCAACCCTCCCTGGCCTCGCCCAGCATGCCAACCGCGGAGCAAATCTGGCCGGGCGTGCAATATCCGCACTGAAAGCCATCGCGGGCGATGAAGGCGGCCTGAACGGGATGAAGCCGGTCGCCGTCGGCGAGCCCTTCGACTGTGGTGATCTCGTCGCCCTCATGCATGACAGCGAGCGTCAGGCAAGAATTGATCCGACGCCCGTTGACGAGGACGGTGCAGGCGCCGCACTGGCCGTGATCACAGCCTTTTTTCGAACCGGTAAGGCCGAGATGATTGCGGAACGTGTCGAGCAGCGTTGTCCGCGGATCGAGCTCGACGGCAAAGTCCCTGGCATTGATGCGCAGCGACACCGGCATCGTTGGTCCCGGCGTGGCGGACGCGGCTGCGACGGCGGGCTCCATTTGCTGGGCTTCAACCGGTAGCCCGGTTGCCAGCAGCAGACCGGTCGCGGCCCCTCCCTCCAGCACCGCTCGACGCGTCGGTCCGTTCCTGTTGTCCGTCTCAGCCATGCGTGATCTCCCGGGCGCGGTGATAAGGGCTCGACAGCGACCCCGGCCCGACAGCGGGCGCGTCGGGTGCGCTCATTGACGCTTATGGACGTGGTCCGGCAGGCTCGGCTTTTCTTTCAGGAAATCGGCGGCACTATCAGGATTCCGGAGAAAACTGCACCCGGTAGGCCCCAGGAGTCATGCCTCTGAGGCGTCGGAACGTCGCGGTGAAGTGGCTCTGGCTCGAAAAGCCGAAGCGAAAGGCAATGGTGCCGATGGACACCCCGGTTTCACGCAGCACGACTTCCGCCTGCCGGACCCGTTCCTCGATCACATAAGCGTAGGGTGCGAGACCGGTCGTCGCCTTGAAGCGGCGCGCAAACGTGTCGACTCCCATCTCTGCGACAGCCGCCAGCTCGCGCAGCGAAATATCGGAGTTGATGCGTGCCTCGATGTATTCCCGGATGCGGGCAAACGTGCGGCGGCTGAGACGGCCGTAACGCGGGGCCGGGAGTTGCTTGCCGGCCAGCATCGCCACGCGCAAGCTGACGAGCGCAGCCAGATGCTCGACATAGCCAGTGTCCGGCTTGTGGCCGAGCGCCATCTCGACCCGGAGCGAACTCAAAAGCGTTGCGATGACGTTGTCGCTCCTGTTCACCAGGATCGGCGTATCCGCCAGGCTTTCGCTACCTGGAAATTCGGGATCGATCCACAGGGCCGAATAGGAAAGATTGACGTCCCGGTAGGTCCCAAGCCGCTCCGCACCGGCGGGGACGAAGGTGAGGTCTCCCGGACGATCCATCCCGTCGTAGACGGACTTTTCCCCGGAGCGGATCGATGTATGCGACGTCCCGCCTTCCTCGGTCAGTACGACCAGATGGTGGGGAGCTGTCCAGCGGAGTTCAGCGTCCCGGCACACCCAGCGCCGATTGTCGAAAACGACCGAAGAGTCGACCCAGGCTGCCGTTTGCAGGGTTTCCGACTTCTCCTCCCGGCTCCGAATCCGTCCGTGACCAAGCAAGGGTCTGAATGACATCGCGATATTTTACTGGTCCACTTTTGAGCAACAGAACGCTCGGGTTGGAATTATTCGCTGGCCTCCGATGGCAAGATGATCAGCACGAGGCCTGGGCCTGCCCGATCTGATTGATCGAGCAGGCCGGCAGGAAGGCAGGAAGGCGTTATTCGCGTTCGCCGGTGAAATTCAGCAACAGCTGGAAGATGTTGATGAAGTTCAGATAGAGCGAGAAGGCGCCGAAGACGGCGAGCTTCTGGCGCGATTCGCCGTCGAAATTCTCCGCATACTGTTCCTTGATCGTCTGCGTGTCCCAGGCGGTCAGGCCAATGAACACGGCGATGCCGATCACCGAGATGGCGAACTGGAGCGCCGTCGAGCCGAGGAAGATGTTGACGATGCTGGCGATCACCACGCCGATCAGGCCCATGATCAGGAACGACGAGAACTGGGTCAGGTCGCGCCTGGTCGTGTAGCCGTAGAGGCTGGTGGCGCCGAACATGGTGGCGGCGATGAAAAAAGTGCGCGCGATGCTGGTTCCGGTGAAGACCAGGAACACGGAAGCGAGCGACAAGCCCATGACCGCGCAGAACGCCCAGAACATCGCCTGGGCGCTGGCCGCCGACATGGTCTGCATCTTGAACGAGAACAGCAGGACGAAGGCGAGCGGCGCCAGCATCACGACCCATTTCAGCGGGCTGGAGAAGATCGGCACGTAGAGCGCCGGCGTCGACGAGATCAAGAAGGCGACCAGGCCGGTGACCACTAGGCCAACGCCCATGTAATTGTAGACGCGCAGCATGTGCTGGCGCAGGCCCTCGTCGAAGATGGCGCCGGTTTGGGCGGCGGCGGGGGTGCGGTATCCCAGATTGGGCGTGTTCATTTGCATTCTCCTTTGTGGATCGATCAATAAAGCGTCTTGGCGAGCGTCTCGGCTGCGCGGTCGAGGTCGTGGACCTCGCTTCGTCCAACCACCGCGTAGGCAACCTCGCCGATCTGGAAATAGGCCGATGAGATGTCACCCGAGGGTGCGACGGTCGGCTTGACGACGTCGAAGGTTCCCGGTCGGATCGCAAACAGCGACACCAGCCCCATGTCTTGGGTCTCGACCGCCATCTCGACGCTCGGCCCAAAGCGCGACGGATAGATCTGTACGTCACGGACTTTCCAGTCCTCTGGCAGCGACGGCATGACGATGGCGGTCGCGGCGCGGATCTCGCCGGCGTTGTAATTGGGCGCTTCCTGCTGCGACGGCATGCTCTCGCGCACCAGCGTCGTTCTGTGGGCCCGCACTGCCTCGTCGACATAGGCGGGCGGCTGCGGCGAGGCGACGACCTTGGTCACCGACATCGGTCCGACGATGCCGTTCGCCAGCCAGCCGGCGGCAACGAAGGCGGCGACCGCCGCCGCGCGCTGCAACACGCCGAAGATACGGCCGCGAGCAAGCCCCCTCTCCAGCCGCCGCGCGGCATCGGCGGTCGCGGGCCGCGCCATACCCTTGGAGCCTGCAAGCGCCACGCGCAGTTCATCGCGGGTTCGGAGATCCGACATCACGCGCGCCGCGGCCTCCGGCCTCGCGGACAGAAACGCCTCGACCTCGATGCGGCGGGTGACGTCGATCTGGTCGTCGACATAGGCGTCGAGATCGATATCGGTCACGGGATCGACAGTTGCTGTCATGATGGGCCTCCAACGATCCTGAGGTGATTTTTCGCCTTCGCCGGAGCCGCTTCCATCTCGCGCAGTGCGGCACGCGCCCTGCCGATGCGCGACATCAGCGTTCCCAGCGGCACACCGCTGGCATCGGCGGCCTGCTGGTAGGACAGGCCTTCGATGGCGACGAGATGCAGCGCTGAACGCTGTTCTTCCGGCAGGCTGAAAAAGGCTGCGCGCACCTGAGCCAGGCGCACCGAATGTTCCTGCGGCGCCGGCGTGCTGTCGTCGGCCAGGTATCCGGCCTGTTCGAGGCGTACCGCTTCGGACCTGCGAGACCGCATCTTGTCGATGAAAGTGTTGTGGACGATCGACAGCAGCCAGGCGCGCAGGTTTCCACCGGAGCGGAAGGTGCCACGCCGTTCATAGGCACGCACCAGCGCATCGTGCACGAGATCCTCGGCCTCCGTGCTGTCGCGCGTCAGCGAGCGCGCGTAACGGCGCAGCGAACCGAGCTGTCCTATGATGTCAAAACGTGCCATCGACGGTTTCATGTCCTGTTTACGGAGCATGTGGGGATTTTAATCCCGGCCTTGCCAATTTTCTTCGCCGGGTTCGCTGGAGGATATCGTTCGCTGCTGCCCCAGAAAGCTTTGCGCGGACTGAGACGACAGGAAAAGCGCTGGCGAAAAGTGACCGATTTGCGTATCACTCCGCCGCAATTGGAGCCGTTCGATGTTTGAAACCCTGCAGCCCGCCCCCGCCGACAAGATCCTGGCCCTGATCGGCCTTTATCGCGCCGACCCGCGGCCCGACAAGGTCGACCTCGGTGTCGGCGTCTACAAGGATCGCGACGGCAAGACGCCGGTCATGCGCGCCGTGCGCGAGGCCGAAAAGCGCCTGCTGCAGGGTCAGGACACTAAGACCTATCTCGGGCTTGCCGGCGATACCGGCTTCAACACGGTGATGGCCAAGCTCGCCTTCGGTCCGGGTGCCGACATGACGCGCATCCGCGCCGCACAGGCGCCCGGCGGCTCCGGCGCGCTGCGGCTGGTGGCGGAACTGCTCAAGCGGACACGCTCGGACGCGACCATCTGGCTGTCGGACCCGACCTGGCCGAACCATATGCCGGTGATGCGTGCCGCCGGCCTGCAGATCCGCGAATACCCCTATTTTGATGCCGCATCGGGCGCCGTTCGTTTCGAAGACATGCTGGTCACGTTGCGGACGGCAAAGAGCGGCGACGTCGTGCTGCTGCACGGCTGCTGTCACAACCCGACCGGCGCCAATCTGGATGCTGCCCAGTGGGCGGCCGTTGCCGATCTGGTCGTCGAGCGCGAACTGCTGCCGTTTGTCGACATCGCCTATCAGGGCTTCGGCGATGGCCTTGAGGCCGACGCCCTCGGTTTGCGCCTGCTGGCGGCGAAAGTTCCGGAAATGGTCGTCGCCTCGAGCTGCTCGAAGAATTTCGCTGTCTACCGCGACCGCGTCGGCGCGGCGATGGTCCTGGCCAGGGATGGCGCGCAGGCGGACGTGGCGATGAGCCAGATGCTGTCGGCGGCGCGCGCCATGTATTCGATGCCGCCGGACCATGGTGCTGCCGCGGTGCGCATCGTGCTGGAAGACGCCGCCTTGCGTGCGGACTGGGAGGCCGAGCTTGAAGAGATGCGCCTGCGCATGCTCAGGCTTCGGGTCCAGTTCGCCGAAGCGCTGCGGCGTCAGTCCAATTCCGATCGTTTCGATTTCGTGGCCAGCCATCGCGGCATGTTCTCCCGCCTTGGCCTCACGGAAGCGCAAGTCGAGCGGCTGCGTGCCGAGCACGGCATTTACATGGTCGGCGACAGCCGCATCAATGTGGCCGGCCTGCCCGAGGACGGCATGGACGAACTCGCCAAGGCGATCGTTTCGGTGCTCGACTGAGGCGGCTCATCTGTGGACAAGGCTCCCGCGCCGGCTGACGGTGTTGGCTGCGCGACAGGCGGCGGGATAGCATCCGTTAGACTGTTTTGACGCAATTCCGGACAGAAACCGTTTTACACTTTTCCTGGAATAGCTCTAGATGACACCATCGAAAGACATTTCGCGCCTGATCGAGATCATGGCGGCGCTGCGAGCCCCAGAGACCGGTTGTCCCTGGGACATCGAACAGGATTTCTCGACCATCGCACCCTACACGATCGAGGAGGCCTACGAGGTGGCGGACGCCATCGCCCGCGGCGACCTCGACGATCTGCGCGATGAACTCGGCGATCTCCTGCTGCAGGTTGTCTACCACGCGCAAATGGCTGAAGAGGCAGGTGAATTCGCCTTCGGCGATGTGGTCCAGGCGATCACCACCAAGATGATCCGCCGCCACCCGCATGTCTTCGGCGACGAAAAGGCCCGCAGCGCCGGCATGGCCAAGGGCATGTGGGAAAAGATCAAGGCCGAGGAGAAAGCGGAGAAGCGACAAGCCCGCCTCGCCCGCGGCCTCGACCCGGAAGACAATGGCAAGGGGTTTCTGGACAGCGTACCGGTCGCCCTGCCCGCGCTGACGCGGGCGTTGAAACTTCAGGAGAAGGCCGCCCGCGTCGGCTTCGACTGGAGCGAGGCAGCCCCCATCCTCGACAAGATCGAGGAAGAGATCGGCGAATTGCGCGAAGCGCTGGCCAAGGGCGAGACTGCCTCGATCAAGGATGAATTTGGCGACATGCTGTTTGCTGTCGTCAATCTCGGGCGGCACTTGAAGGTCGATTCCGAAGCGGCGCTGAGCGGCACGAATGAAAAATTCCGGTCGCGCTTCCACTATGTGGAGCAAGCCCTGGAAAAATCTGGCAACACGCTGGACAAGGCTGGTCTGGCCGAGATGGAAGCGCTCTGGCAGGAAGCAAAAACCGCGAAGTAAGTTACATTACCCGTTGTTTTTCCGACGCAATCTGCTTTCGATCTCTTCGCGGGCGCTTTGCGTGGCCTTGAGCGAGATGGTGGCGCTGCCGTCATCATTGTCGCTTCGCGAGACAACATCGCCATTGCGATAGAGCCAGTCGACAAGGCCGAATTGCGCCGGCTCGATCGTCACCGTCAGGTCTTCGAGTTCGCCCGCCATCCGCGTTTCGATGATCGCCTTCAGGGCATCGACACCCTCACCGGTCACCGCCGATACGGCAATCGGCGGCGCCTTGCTGGCATCGACGCTGTCGGCAAGCAGCCGGCTCCGGTTGCCCTCGTCGAGCCGGTCGATCTTGTTCCAGACCTCGATGACCCGCTTGGCGTCACCGGCGTCGACACCGAGGTCAGCGAGGATGCGCTCGACATCCTCGGCCTGAGCCGCAGTGTCCGGATCAGAAATGTCGCGCAGATGGATGACGAGATCGGCCTCGACCACCTCTTCCAGCGTGGCGCGAAAAGCCGCGATCAGGTGTGTCGGCAGGTCCGAGATGAAGCCGACCGTGTCCGAAAGGATGATCGGCGTGCCATGCGGCAGCCGCACGCGGCGCAGCGTCGGATCAAGGGTGGCGAACAGCATATCCTGCGCCAGCACATCTGCTCCGGTCAGCCGGTTGAACAGCGTCGACTTGCCGGCATTGGTGTAGCCGACGATCGCCACCACCGGAAACGGCACCTTCTTGCGCTTGGCGCGGTGCAGGTCGCGGGTGCGGCGCACCGTTTCCAGCTCTTGTTTCAGCTTGATGATCTTTTCCTGCAACTGCCGCCGGTCGGATTCGATCTGCGTTTCGCCAGGGCCGCCGAGGAAGCCGGCGCCGCCGCGCTGGCGCTCGAGGTGGGTCCAGCTGCGCACGAGGCGGCCCTTCTGGTAGTTGAGATGGGCGAGCTCGACCTGCAGCGTGCCTTCCTTGGTGCGCGCCCGCTCGCCGAATATCTCGAGGATCAGCCCGGTGCGATCCAGCACCTTGGCGTCCAGCTCCTTCTCGAGATTGCGCTGCTGCACCGGGGTCAGCGGATGGTCGACGACGACCACTTCCGCATGTCCCTCTTTGATGATTTCTGCGAATTCCGCGACCTTGCCGCTGCCGAGCAACGTCGCCGGGCGCGGATCATTGACGGTCACCACCGCGGTATGGATCAGATCAAGGTTGATGGCGCGGGCGAGACCCACGGCCTCATCATGACGAGCATCAGCCGAACGCATCAGCCGTGGACGGTTCGTCTCGTCGTCGTTGCGCTGGTGGCGGGTAAGAACGGGCACAATGACAACGGCCCGGGTCGGGCCCTTGGCTTCCGTCCCGGGATGATGCGCTGGTTTTCCGCGAACGGTAGCGTCCGCGTCTTTCTCACGTGCCAATCAGGCGCCCTGGCTTTCCTCGCCATCGAACATTTGAACCGGCTGGCTCGGCATGATCGTGGAAATGGCGTGCTTGTAGACGAGCTGGGAGTGACCATCACGGCGCAGCAGGACACAGAAATTGTCGAACGAAGTGACCACGCCGGTCAGCTTGACGCCGTTGATGAGGAAGATGGTGAGCGGGTTCTTGCTCTTGCGAACTGAATTCAGGAACAGGTCCTGAAGGTTTTGCGATCGTTCCGCCATTGTTCTTGTCTTTCGCCGATCCCCTTCGGTTTGCAAGCCAATGCGCCAAATTAACGGGCACATGTCAAGCTCGCAAACACCGTCTTGTCGTCAGTAACGACAAGCAGAACGAGATATATTGATGTTCATTCCACCTGTGCGGTTATCAGGCTGGACTTTTTTCCGCAATGTCAAAAAAGGCTTGCCGCAACGAAAGTGTTACTGAGCCGGGGTGCCCATTGGCGACGGGATCGCCATCGATGGCCACAACCGGCATGGCGATTGTCGTTGCGGAGCTGATGAATGCCTCGCGTGCCGCCTTGGCCTCGGCGACGGAAAAACCACGCTCCTCGATCTTCAGGCCAAGCTTTGCGGCCACTTCGAACATGGTCGTGCGGGTAATGCCGCGCAGGATGCCATGTTCGGCCGGCCTGGTGACCAGGACGCCGTCCCTGGTGACGATCCAGGCGTTGGACGATCCGCCTTCCTTGACGTTGCCGTCGGTGTCGACGAACCATGCTTCCTGCGCGCCGGCTTCCTTGGCCTTCTGCTTGGCCAATACATTGGGCAGCAGCCCGACTGTCTTGATGTCGACCCTGTCCCAGCGGTTCTCGGGCACGGTGATGACGGCGATGCCAGCCTCGGCGCGCTTTGTTCCGGCGGCCGGATCGGCCTTCCTGGCGGTGACCACCAAGGATGGCTTGGTGTCGGCGGAGGGGAAGACAAAGTCGCGGCTGGCAACGCCGCGCGTCACCTGGACATAGACCAAGCCATTGGCGACATGATTGCGGTTGACCACCTCGCGCAGGATCAGCGGCAGCACGTGGGAGGTGACTGGCCATGCGATCGACAATTCGGTCAGTGAGCGGTTCAACCGCGCCAGATGGCGCGGCATGTCGACAATGAAGCCACGTGCTACCTCGCAGACCTCATAGACACCGTCGGCGAACTGATAGCCGCGATCCTCGATATGCACGGCAGCGTCCGCGTGCGTGACATAGCGCCCGTTGACATAGGCAATGCGCGGCATTGGCGACCCCTCAGAAATTCTCGGGCTTTCTTATGCGATTCCGCCGCCGCCGTAACCGGCAAATGCTTGGCGCAAGTGCGGATGGCTGGACGTCGCGCGTCAGACGCCCAGCGACTTCAGCTTGCGGTGCAAGGCGGAGCGCTCCATGCCGATGAACTCGGCAGTTTTCGAGATGTTGCCACCGAACCGGTTGATCTGGGCGATCAGGTAGTCCTTCTCGAATTGTTCGCGCGCCTCGCGCAACGGCAGCGCCATGATGTGCTGGTCGGATTGATTCGGCGTGCGCGGCATGACATCGCCGATCTCGGCCGGCAACAGATCCGCGGTGATTGGCGCATCGACGTTGTCGCCGCGCGCCAGGATCATCAGGCGCTCAACATTGTTGCGCAGCTGGCGGACGTTGCCCGGCCAGTTGTGCGCCTGCAGCACGGCCAACGCGTCATCGCCGATGCGGCGCGGCTTGATGCCGGCCTGACGCGCGATCTGCTTCATGAAATTGTCGACGAGATAGGGAATGTCCTCGCGCCGCTCGGCCAGTCCCGGGACCATGACCGGAACCACCGCCAGGCGATGATAAAGATCCTCGCGGAAACGGCCGTCGGCGATCATCGCTTCGAGGTTCTGCGAGGTCGAGGAGATGATGCGGACATCTACCTTGACCCGCTTGGTGCCCCCTACCCGCTCGAACTGCTGCTCGACCAGCACGCGCAGGATCTTGTTCTGCGTCTCGCGCGGCATGTCGGCCACTTCGTCGATGTAGAGAATGCCGCGATGGGCCTCCTCCAGCGCGCCGACCTTGCGCTCGACGCCGTTCGATTCGGTGCCGAACAGCTCGATCTCCATGCGCTCGGGCGTGATGTTGGCGGCGCTCAGCGTCACGAAAGGTGCGCCCTTGCGCGCCGACAGCGTGTGGATGGCGCGCGCGGCCAGCTCCTTGCCCGAGCCTGACGGGCCGATGATCATCACGCGGCTGTTGGTGGGCGCCACGCGCTCGATGGTCTGGCGCAGCTGGCTCATCGCCGACGACATGCCGATCAGATCGAAGGTTTCGCCGCTGCGCAGCTTGAGGTCGGAAACCTCACGCCGCAATTTCGAGGTCTCCAGCGCACGCTCGGCAATGAGGATCAGCCTGTCGGCCTTGAACGGCTTTTCGATGAAGTCATAGGCGCCGCGACGAATGGCGGAGACCGCCGTTTCGATGTTGCCGTGGCCGGAGATCATCACCACCGGCAAGGTCGGGTGCATCGTCTTGATCTCGTCGAGCAGCGCCAGCCCGTCCAGGCGCGAGCCCTGCAGCCAGATGTCGAGGAAAATCAGCCGCGGCGCCCGGTCGGCGATCGCCGCCAGGGCGCTGTCGGCATCGAATGCCGTGCGGGTTTCGTGACCTTCGTCGCTCAGTATGCCCGCAACGAGTTCACGGATGTCTTCCTCGTCATCGACGATGAGAATATCAGACGCCATTACCGACCTTTTCAGTTTCTCTTTCGTTTTCCGCCCTGCTTTCGCCGCGCGGGGCCGTTGCGGCCGCAGGCGGCAGGATGATGCTGATCATCGCGCCGCGCCCATCGTGGAAGTTCGCAGGAGCATCGTGTAGTTCCAGCCTGCCGCCATGGTCCTCTACGATCTTCTTGACGATAGCGAGGCCAAGTCCGGTGCCCTTCTCGCGTGTGGTCATGTAAGGCTCGAGCAGCCGTTGGCGATTCTCGCGCGGCAGACCTTTGCCATTATCGATGACGTCGATTCGAATCGCACCATTCTGACGCCCCGCTTGAATCCGGATTATGCCGTGCGAACCATCCTTCTGTTCCAATCCGTCGATTGCCTCGGCGGCGTTCTTGATCACATTGCCGAAAGCCTGCGCCATCAGCCGGCTGTCGAAGGTACCCTTGAGCGGTTCGGTGCCGAATATCCGCTCGAAAGTGATGTCGGCGCGGCTGACTTCGACCAGGAACGAAGCCTCGCGCAGCGATTCGCGCAGGTCGATAGCCTTCATCTCGGGCTTGGGCATGCGCGCGAAAGCCGAGAACTCGTCGACCATACGGCCGATATCCTCAACCTGACGGATGATGGTGTCGGTGCATTGATCGAAAACCTCGCGGTCCTCGGTAATCACCTTGCCGTAGCGGCGCTTGATGCGTTCGGCCGAGAGCTGGATCGGCGTCAGCGGGTTCTTGATCTCGTGGGCGATACGCCGTGCCACGTCCGCCCAGGCGGAGGAGCGCTGCGCCTGCACCAGATCGGTGATGTCGTCGACCGTCACGACATAGGACTTTTCCTCCGAGCCGTCATCGCCGGCCTCGATGGTGATCTGCACATTGAAGGTCCGCTCGGCGCCCGCACGGTAGAAGGTGACCTGCTCGCGGTAGACGGGTTTGCCGGACTTGCGGCCGATTTCGAAGACGCGGCCGACATGCGGCAGCACGGCTGAGAGGTTCTGCCCAAGGGCGGCGTTGGCTGAAATGGCCAGCATCGCCTCGGCCGAGCGGTTGACGATGGTAACGATGCCGTAGGGATCGACGCCGATGACGCCGGCGGTGACGCCAGCAAGCACGGCCTCCGAGAAGCGGCGCCTCTCATCGATCAGGTCCTTCGCGGACAGGATCTCGTTACGCTGTGATTTCAGCTCCAGAAGCATCTTGTTGAATGTGTCGCCGAGGGAGGCGACATCGCCATCCGATGGCCTGACCGGAACCGCGACATCGAGATTGCCGGTCGCCACCTCGTCAGCGGCGCCGATAAGCTGGCGAATGGGCCGCACCAGACGGTCGGCGACGGCGATGCCGGTCCAGATCGCGGACAGGATGATGATCAGCGTCAGCGACAGATAGGGCAGCGCGAACGCCACCTGCGAGGTGCGGCGGTTGTCTTCCAGCCCGCGATATTCGTCGGTGTTGGACCTGACGATCTGCCGCGCCTTGATCACCTCGGGATCGACGAGGCGAATGGTGTAGAGATAGAGGCCTTCTATCTCGCGCAGCTTGACGATGGCGCCCATGATGTTACGCGTTTTCGGCTCGATCAGCACCGGCTTGCCGTCGGAAGCGCTGGCTACGGCGCCTTCCGGCGGCTCGGGCATGGCGAAATCCGTGTCGGTCTTGGCGCTCATGACAAAAGAGCCGTCCGGCTTGATCAACGCCGCATGCGCCAGCGATCGGCCCACGGCTTCCTTGTTCATCAGGTCGAGAAAGCCAGTACGATCGAGACCGTAGAGCGTCCTTGACGCGTCGAGATCGTAGGCCATCGATAGCGTCGTGCCCTGCAGGTTGCGGGCGTTTTCCTGGACATAGGCGTCGGCAATCGACAGCGACGAATTGACGATCGTCTTGGTGCGAATCTCGAACCAGCGGTCGAGACCGATATCGAGCGTGATCGACGCGATGATGGCCACCATGATGGCGGGAATGGCGGCAACCAGAGCGAACATGGCGACGATGCGCACATGCAGCCGCGAGGCGGCCTTGCCGTGCCGGCGCGCCATCAGGATGCGGTGCACTTCACGCCCGACCAGCGCTATGAGGAACAGGACGAAAGCGGCGTTGAGGGCAATCAGCGCCAGCGTCGTCGATTCGTTCGGCGTGATCGGCGTGGCGCCGACAAGGATGGTGAACGAGATCGCCGCCGTCATCAGCGCGCCGACGACCGCGACCACGCCGGGCAGCGCCAGCAGCCGGCGCCCGTCACGCGCGCCGGGTTCGCTGAAAAGCGGTTGGTTTGTTGTCGGTGCCTGCGGAGCCATGTCGCCGTCTAGAGCCATGATTGCGTCGGATGTATGCAACGCATTGTGGCGATTATGCAACAAGTGTGACCGAGACGGAAATCTTTCGCGAGCCGGTCCCCTGAAAAAACCGGGCTCAGATCAGGCTCAGCCCTGCCGCGACGATTTGTAGACGTTGACGCCGAGTTCGCGAATCTTCTTGCGCAGCGTGTTGCGGTTCAAGCCCAGCAATTCCGCGGCCTTGATCTGGTTGCCGCGGGTTGCCGTCATCGAGGCCAGGACCAGCGGATATTCGACCTCGGCCAGAATGCGCTGGTAGAGGCCGGCGGGCGGCAATTCGCCGGCAAAGGATGCAAAATAGCGCTGCAGGAAATGCTCGGCCGCCTGGCCGATCGACAGGTCGTCGGGAATGAGGTTGCCGCCGCCCGGCACCACCGGACGTTCGCCGGTCTTGAGTTCCGCCTCGATGATCTCGGCGGAAATCTCGTCTTGCGAATAGAGCGCAGCAAGCCTGCGAACGAGGTTTTCCAGTTCGCGCACATTGCCCGGCCACGGATAGCGCTTCATCAGTTCGATGCCGCCTGATGAGATGCGCTTGGTCTGCAGGCCTTCCATCTCGCCGAGCTTGAAGAAGTGGCGGACGAGGTCCGGCACGTCCTCGGAGCGCTCGCGCAGCGCCGGCAGCCGGAGCGGCACGACGTTGAGGCGATAGAAAAGATCCTCACGGAAAAGCCCCTGGTTGATCAGCGTGCGCAGATCCTTGTTGGTGGCGGCGACGATGCGCACGTCGGTCTTGATCGGCGTGCGTCCGCCGACCGTCGTGTATTCGCCCTGCTGCAGGACGCGCAGCAGGCGCGTCTGCGCCTCCATCGGCATGTCGCCGATTTCGTCAAGGAACAGCGTGCCGCCCTCGGCCTGCTCGAAGCGGCCGGTGGAGCGGTTCTGCGCGCCGGTGAAGGCACCCTTCTCGTGGCCGAACAGTTCCGATTCGATCAGATCGCGCGGGATCGCCGCCATGTTGATGGCAACGAACGGCCCGCCGCGACGGCGGCCATATTCATGCAGCGCGCGCGCCACCAGTTCCTTGCCGGTGCCGGATTCGCCCGAGATCATCACCGTCAGGTCGGTCTGCATCATGCGCGCCAGCATGCGGTAGATGTCCTGCATGGCGGCCGAGCGGCCGACCAGCGGCATTGCATCGGGCTGTTCTTCCGGCCGCGCATCGATCTTCGGCCGCCGCGGCTCGGAAAGCGCGCGGTTGACGATGTTGAGAAGTTCGGTCAGGTCGAACGGCTTCGGCAGGTATTCGTAGGCGCCGGTCTCGGATGCGCGGATCGCCGTCATGAAGGTGTTCTGGGCGCTCATGACGATAACCGGCAGTTCCGGCCGCGCCTTCTTGATGCGCGGCAGCATATCGAAGGCGTTTTCATCGGGCATGACCACATCGGTGATGACCAGATCGCCCTCGCCCGCCGCCACCCAGCGCCACAAAGTCGAAGCGTTGGAGGTGACGCGCACCTCGTGGCCGACGCGCGACAGCGCCTGGTTGAGGACGGTGCGGATCGCCGCATCGTCGTCGGCGACGAGAATATTGCCGCGAACGGTCATTTGCGATCTCCTTCGCCTTCGTCGTCGGCGCCGTATGGCGCCTCTTTCCAGGCCGGCATCAGGATGCGGAATGTGGTCCCGCGCGGTGTCGATTCGCATTCGATGATGCCGCCATGCTCGCCGACGATCTTGGCGACCAGCGCCAGCCCCAGCCCCGAGCCGTTCGGCTTGGTGGTGATGAACGGGTCGAACAGGATCGGCAAAATATCTTCCGAGACGCCGGAGCCATTGTCGCGCACACAGAACTCCAGCGGCAGCGAGACGCGATCCTGCGTGCCCGGAACGGAAACGCGGATGCCCGGCCGGAAGGCGGTCGACAACACGATCTCGCCCTGCGGGTCGCTGCCGATCGCCTCGGCGGCATTCTTGACCAGGTTCAGGAACACCTGAATGAGCTGATCGCGGTTGGCAAAAACCGGAGGCAGTGAAGGATCATAATCCTCCATTATCTTGATTCTCTTGGCAAAACCGTTCTTGGCGATTGCCTTCACATGGTCGAGCACGACATGGATGTTGACGGGGTAGCGATCGATCGGCCGTTCGTCGGAAAACACCTCCATGCGGTCAACCAGCGAGACGATGCGGTCGGTCTCGTCGGTGATCAGCCGCGTCAGCGCGCGATCCTCGTCGGAAGCCGACAGTTCGAGCAACTGGGCAGCGCCCCGGATGCCGGAGAGCGGGTTCTTGATCTCATGGGCAAGCATCGCCGCCAGACCGGTGACCGAGCGTGCCGCACCCCGATGCGTCATCTGCCGGTCGATCTTGTCGGCCATCGACCGTTCCTGGAACATCACCACGACGGAGCCCGGATATTCCGGCACCGGTGCCACGTAGAGGTCGACGACCTTCTCGATGCCGAGACGCGGCGACGACACGTCGACCCGGTATTCGTTGACGGGAGCCCGACGCTCGCGCACCTGGTCCACCAGCGTCAGCAGCGGGCTGCCGAAGGGAATGAGCTTGGACAGCGTGTTGCGCGCCAGCATCGTCGCGCTCGAGCGAAAAAAGTCTTCCGCGTCGGCGTTGGCAAAGGTGATGAACCCTTCCTCGCTGATCATGATCACCGGGCGACGGATAGTGTTGAGCACGATCTGGGCGGCATCCGCCATTTCAACGCCCTGGCCAGCGACGGCGTTCATGCGGCACTCCGCAGGTTCAAGGGTTGCGGGTCGCGCGAAAACACATCGCGCAGCAAGGCAATGACGCGCGCAGGCTCGAATGCCGTCAATATGGCCTTCCGGCTGTCGTCAGCGACATCGCCGGCGTGACGATCGAGGTACCAGCCAAGATGCTTGCGCGCCTGGCGCAGGCCGCTCTCGACGCCGTAGAGCGCCAGCATGTCCTCATAGTGAGAGACGATGTAAGCGGCCAACGCTTGCCGACTTTCGGGCATGCCTGGCACAGCCTCGCCCAATGCGGCCGCCGCGATGCTGCCTGCGACCCAAGGCGCGCCGTAATGCACACGGCCAACCATCACGGCGTCGGCGCCGGATTGGTCGAGAATAGCAGCGGCTTCCTCTGGCGAAGAAACATCGCCATTGGCGACGACCGGGATGGACACAGCTTCCTTGACGCGGGCAATGGCGCGCCAGTCGGCCTTGCCCTGATAGAACTGGCAGCGCGTGCGGCCGTGCACGGTCACCATTTTGACGCCGGCCTGCTCGGCGCGGCGCGCCAGCATCGGCGCGTTGAGCGCGCCTTCGTCCCAGCCGAGCCGCATCTTGACCGTCACCGGCACATCGACCGCGCCGACAACGGCGTCGATCAGCGACAGCGCATGGTCGAGATCCAGCATCAATGCCGAGCCGGCATAACCGCCAGTGACCTTCTTGGCCGGGCAACCCATGTTGATGTCGATGATGTCGGCGCCCTCGCCGGCGGCTAACCTGGCGCCTTCGGCCATGTGCACCGCCTCGCGGCCGGCTAGCTGGACCATATGGACCGGCAGGCCGGAGTGGCGTATGCGCAGGTTGAAACCGGCCCTGCCCTTGGCAAGCTCGCCGCTGGCCACCATTTCGGACACGACCAGGCCCGCGCCATGCGCGTGGGCGCGCTGCCGGAACGGCTCGTCTGTAATCCCCGACATCGGCGCGAGGAACACGCGATTGCGGATTCTCACACCGCCGACATCAAGCGGCCCTGCCAATTTGGTCAAGTCAGGCGATTTGGTCAAGTTAACCATGCACAAAAACCAAGCATGTTCATTCGTTGCACATTCTCTAGCCAGAACTGCGGCAATGTGCAACGCGGAATGACGCCACATTAAGGCGCAATTGGGAAAATGCTGGCCTTCGGCTTTGGCCGCGACCAAAGCGCCGCGCGTCCCTTGGGACGCGCAAAGGACGCTTTGGAATTTCATACTTAGCGCACGATCTTTCCGAAAACCGATTACACTTTTCGGGATCGTGCGCTAGGACCAACCGAGCATGACTGACGCAAGTGAAAATCACGTTTCGAGTGCGGATGGCAAGATCGCGGTGGTGATCGTTGCGGCCGGCCGCGGCGCGCGCGCCGGGCAGGCCAATGGACCGAAGCAATATCAACACATTGGCGGCTATGCCGTCATCGCACACACGCTGGAAATTTTTCTGGCTCACCCGCGAACCAGCGAGGTCGTTGTCGCCATCCATGCCGACGACCACGAGCTGTTCCTGCAGGCGGCGGGCCCCGACGCCGAGCGTGTCACCGCTATCATTGGTGGGGCAACCAGGCAGGAGTCCGTCCGGCTCGGGCTGCTTGCATTGAGAGGCCACGCGCCGGCCCAGGTTCTGATCCACGACGCCGTCCGTCCGTTCGTCGACGCGGACCTAATCGACCGCACGATCGCCGCCATCGGCGAGCGCGAGGGAGCGTTGCCCGCTTTGCCCGTCGCCGACACGCTGAAGCGTGAGTCGGCCTCCGGCGTGGTTAGCGAAACCGTTTCCCGCAGCGGGCTTCACGCGGCCCAAACGCCACAGGGCTTTCCGTTCTGGCCCATCCTTGCCGCGCACGAGAAAGCCCATCATCTGGGAAAAACAGATTTCACCGACGACGCCGCGATCGCCGAATGGGCGCATATTCCGGTAAAGATCGTTCCGGGCTCGCCCGACAATGTCAAACTCACCTGGGCACGGGATATTGCGATGGCGGACCAGCGGCTTTCCGGCGAACGCGTGCGCTTTCCCGACATACGTACCGGCAATGGCTACGACGTCCATGCCTTCGAACCCGGCGACCATGTCACCCTGTGCGGCGTCGCCATTGCTCATGACAAGAAACTGTCCGGCCATTCCGACGCCGATGTCGGCCTGCACGCCTTGACCGACGCGCTGTTGGCGACTTGCGGCGCCGGCGACATCGGCACCCATTTTCCGCCGTCCGACCCACAGTGGAAAGGCGCTGCGTCCAAGATATTCGTCGAGCATGCGGCAAGACTGGTGCGCGAGCGCGGCGGCCGCATCGCCAATGCCGATATCACGCTGATCTGCGAGGCGCCGCGCGTCGGCCCGCATCGCGAGGCGATGACCGCGGCCCTGTCGCAGATGCTGGCAATTTCACCGGACCGCATCTCGATCAAGGCGACAACCAATGAAAAACTCGGCTTTGTCGGGCGCGAGGAAGGCATAGCCGCGATTGCCACCGCCAGCGTGGTGTTTCCCGGCGAGGTGCCGGAATGAGCAACACCGATCTGGCAAATGCCCTGCTGCAAGCCTGCCAGAAGCGCGGCATCATGCTGGCAACGGCGGAAAGCTGCACCGGCGGCATGATCATCGCCGCGCTCACCGACATTGCCGGTTCTTCCACTGTGGTCGATCGCGGCTTCATCACCTATTCCAACGAAGCCAAGATGGACATGCTCGGTGTTTTAGCCGTCACGCTCGAGGCGCATGGCGCGGTTTCCCGCGAGACGGCGATCGAAATGGCGAAAGGCGCGCTTGCCCGTTCGCGCGCCGGCCTGACCCTGGCGGTCACCGGCGTTGCCGGGCCCGGCGGCGGCTCCGTGGAAAAACCTGTCGGCCTGGTCTGGTTCGGCGTCGCCCTCGACGGCCACACCGTGACCGCCGAACACAGGCTGTTTGCCGACAAAGGTCGCGATTTCATCCGCCGTGAAACGGTCCGGCACGCGTTGGAGCTGGGTCTGCGCGCGCTTGGATAGAGTCAGGCCGAGGGTGCTGCACCATAGATAACGTCGGCGCGTTTCTCGAAAGCCTCGGCGAACATGCGGAAGGCCCGATCGAACATGGTTCCCATCACCGCGCCGAGAATCCTGCTCTTGAACTCGTAGTCGATGAAGAAGCGGACGGCGCAGCCAGTGCCGTCGGGCTCGAAACGCCAGACATTGCTCAGATATTTGAACGGGCCATCGATGTACTTCACGTCGATGGCGTTCTCGTCGGGTTTCAGCAGCACCTGCGTGGTGAAGGTTTCGCGGATCGCCTTGTAGCCGATGCTCATGTCGGCGAGGAGCACGGTGCGCCCATCACGCTCCTTGCGCGAGCGAACTGTCAGCGCCTCGCAAAGCGGCAGGAATTGCGGATAGGCCTCGATGTCGGCAACCAGCGCAAACATCTGTTGCGGAGTGTGGGATACGCGACGTGTGGCTTCGAATTTTGGCATGAAATCAGCTGGTTAAGCTGATTTCTTGAGAAGCGCTTCCCGCGCCGCGCGCAGCCGGGCGAAATCGTCGCCGGCGTGATGCGACGAGCGCGTCAGCGGGCTCGACGCCACTAGCAGGAAACCCTTGGTCCGGCCGATCGTCTCGAAGGACTTGAACTCCTCCGGCGTGACGAAGCGGATCACCGGATGGTGCTTCTTCGACGGCTGCAGATACTGGCCGATGGTCATGAAGTCGACATTGGCCGAACGCAGATCGTCCATCAGCTGCAGGATTTCGTTCCGCTCTTCGCCGAGACCCACCATAATGCCGGACTTGGTGAAGATCGACGGGTCGAGTTCCTTGACGCGCTGCAGCAGCCGGATCGAATGGAAATAGCGGGCACCCGGACGAACTGTCAGATAGTTCGACGGCACTGTCTCCAGATTGTGGTTGAAGACGTCGGGCTTGGCCGCCACGACGATCTCCAGCGCGCCATCCTTGCGCAGGAAGTCGGGCGTCAGGATTTCGATCGTCGTCGAAGGCGTCGAGGCCCGGATGGCGCGGATGACCTCGGCGAAATGCTGCGCACCGCCATCGGCGAGATCGTCGCGGTCGACCGAGGTGATGACGACATGGGTCAGGCCCATCTGCTTGACGGCGTGGGCGACGCGGGCCGGCTCATCGGGATCAAGTGCTGTCGGAATTCCGGTAGCGACGTTGCAGAACGCGCAAGCGCGTGTGCAGATCTCGCCCATGATCATGAAGGTGGCGTGCTTCTTTTCCCAGCACTCGCCAATGTTGGGGCAGCCGGCCTCTTCGCAGACCGTCACCAGCTTGTTCGACTTCACGATCTCGCGCGTTTCGGCGTAGCCCTTCGACATCGGCGCCTTGACGCGGATCCAGTCGGGCTTGCGCAGCACGTCCTGGTCCGGCTTGTGCGCCTTTTCCGGATGCCGCAAGCGGGGTGCGTTGGCGATCGTATCGAGGACAGTGACCATCGGGAAACCTGGTTCGTTCGCGACCGCCAGTCAGGCGTTCGCTGTCATGACGTCATCTAAGACTTTTCGGCGCAAAGAAAAAGGCCGCGACGGTGCATGCCGCAACAGCCTTTTTCGCATAGCAGATCTTCAGCGATGTTAACGGCGCACCAGACGCCCTGCCCAGATCAGCAGGCAGGCGCCGATGAAGCCGGTTATCAGATAGGCCGTCCAGCCGACGCCGAACGGGCCGAAATTGAGTGCCTGAAGGATGGCGTTCAGCACGACCGCGCCGACGATGCCCATAACAATGTTCATAAGGATGCCGGTGTTGCTCTTCATGACCATCTCGGCGAACCAGCCCGCCAGACCGCCGATGATGATGGCTGCAATCCAGCCGACGCCATTCAAGTGCATATGCCTTCTCCTTATGTGATGGGTGAAAATGCATCCGCAAACGAAGTACCTTGCCGCCGGGTTCCATTGGTTCCAGCACGTCTAATTTATCACGCGTTCAGCGCGCGGCCATAGGCGTCGAGCACGCTTTCCTTCATCATCTCCGACAGCGTCGGATGTGGGAAGATGGTGTGCATCAGCTCTTCCTCGGTCGTTTCGAGGTTCATCGCCACGACAAAGCCCTGGATCAGTTCGGTCACTTCGGCGCCGACCATGTGCGCGCCTAGCAACTGACCGGTCTTCTTGTCGAAGATGGTCTTGATGAAGCCCTGGTCCTCACCGAGCGCGATGGCCTTGCCATTGGCGGCGAACTGGAAGCGCCCGACCCGGATATCCTTGCCCTCTGCCTTGGCCTTCGCCTCCGTCAGCCCGACGGAGGCGACCTGCGGATTGCAGTAGGTGCAGCCTGGAATCTTGAGCTTGTCGGTGGCATGCACGCCGGGGAAATTGGCGATCTTTTCGACGCACACCACGCCCTCATGCTCGGCCTTGTGGGCGAGCATAGGCGGGCCGGCGACATCGCCGATGGCGTAGACGCCGGGCACATTGGTCTTGCCGTAACCGTCGACGACGATGCAGCCGCGCTCAGTCTTCACGCCGAGCGTTTCAAGCCCGAGATTCTCGATGTTGCCCTGCACGCCGACGGCCGAGATCATGCGGTCGGCGGTGATCTTCTCGACCTTGCCGTCCTTAATCTCGACATGCGCGGTGACCGAGTTGGCACCCTTCTCGACCTTGGTCACCTTGGCTTCAAGGATGATCTTCATGCCTTGCTTCTCGAACTGCTTTTGCGCGAATTTCGAGACCTCGGCGTCCTCGACCGGCATCACCGCCGGCAGCAATTCGACAACGGTCACATCGGCACCCATGGTGCGGTAGAAGGAGGCGAATTCGATGCCGATGGCGCCCGAGCCCATCACCAACAGCGACTTCGGCATCTCCTTCGGCACCATGGCTTCGAAATAGGTCCAGATCAGCTTGCCGTCCGGCTCGATGCCGGGCAGCGCGCGCGGCCGCGCACCTGTCGCCAGGATGATGTGCTTGGCGGTATAGGTGCCCTCGCCCTTGACGCCTTTCGGCACCGGCGGCTGCGGCTCCATCGGCTTCTTGGCTGGCTTGGACACGACGATCTCACCCAATTTATCGCCGGAAGGAGCCTTGGAGAGCTTGGCCTCGCCCCAGATGACGTCGACCTTGTTCTTCTTCATCAGAAAGGCAACGCCGCCATTGAGCCGCAGCGAGACTTTCCGCGAACGGTCGACCACGGCCGACGTGTCGACGCTGACCTTGCCGTCTAGCTTCAGTCCGTAATCCTTCAGATGATCCGAATAATGCATGATCTCGGCCGAGCGCAGCAGCGCCTTGGTCGGGATGCAGCCCCAGTTGAGGCAGATGCCGCCGAGATGCTCGCGCTCGACGATCGCCGTCTTGAAGCCAAGCTGCGCGGAACGCACCGCCGTGACATAGCCGCCGGGGCCGGAGCCGATGATGATGACGTCATAGTTCTCAGCCACGGTTTTTCTCCTTGAATCACAGTTCCAGCATGACGCGCACGAGCGGCGTCAGCGCCTTGCCAATGTTTCGCGTGTTTTCGGCGTCGAGGTGAACACCGTCGAGTGGGGTGGTTTGCGCCACCGTGCCGGCGTCAAAAAAGCCGCAGCCGGCTTCATCGGCGAGAGCGGCATAGAGCGGCGCCAGCCGGGCCGAAGCGTCGTCGCCGCCGGCAAACATTTCCTTGAATTCGGCATTGTCGGTGCGGCTGACCGCGGGCGGCGAAACGATCAGAATCTGCGGCGCCGGCCAGTCGAACGGGTAGTCGTGACCGCGCACGATGTCGATCAACCGCTCGATGCCTCGCTTGGCCGCGACCGGATTACCGTGGATCCAGGGCTTCATGTCATTGGCGCCGAGCATGAAGACGATCAGGTCGATCGGCGCGTGTGTCGTCAGGACCGTCGGCAGCACCCGTGCACCGTTTCGATCGGCACCAGCCAGATGGTCGTCGAACGCCGTGGTGCGGCCATTGAGGCCTTCGGCAATGACTTCGACACCACCACCGAGTATGGCCCGCAGCACGCTCGGCCAGCGGTCTTCCAGCGCATGGCGGCCGCCTTCGGCATTGTAGCCCCAGGTCAGCGAGTCGCCGTAGCAAAGAACCGTTTTCATGCGCCCACCTGTGCCTTGATCAAACCGCGCCTCAACCGCAAGCGCACGAACAGCCAGTGAACCAGCACGGTGGCCAGGTTAGACCAGCATGCCCATCGGATTCTCGATCAGCCGCTTGAAGGCGACCAGCAATTCGGCACCAAGCGCGCCGTCAACGGCGCGATGGTCGGTCGACAATGTCACCGACATCACGGTGGCGATTTTGATCTCGCCATTCTTGACCACCGCCCGCTCCTCGCCGGCGCCGACCGCCAGGATGGTGGCATGCGGCGGGTTGATGACGGCGGCAAAATCCTTGATGCCGAACATGCCGAGGTTGGACACCGCCGTGGTGCCGCCCTGATACTCTTCCGGCTTCAGTTTGCGGCTACGCGCACGGCTGGCCAGATCCTTCATCTCGTTGGAGATGGTGGAGAGTGTCTTTTCGTCCGCATGCCGAATGATCGGCGTGATCAGACCTCCAGGGATCGAGACGGCAACGCCGACATCGGCATGCTTGTGCTTGACCATGGCGCTTTCGGTCCATGACGCATTGGCATCCGGCACCGCCTTCAGCGCCATCGCCATCGCCTTGATCACCATGTCGTTGACCGACAGCTTGTAGGCGGGCGCTTCACCTTTCTCGGTTTTCTTCACCGGGGCTGCGGCGTTGATCTGCGTGCGCAGCGCAAGCAGTGCATCGAGTTCGCAGTCGAGCGTCAGGTAGAAATGCGGGATGGTGGTTTTGGCCTCGACCAGACGGCGCGCGATGGTCTTGCGCATGTTGTCATGCGGGACGAGATCGTAGGAGCCTTGCTCGAACAGTTTCAGCACCTGATCGTCCGACATCGCTTTCACCGCAGGTGCAGCAGCCGGCGCGCCGGCGGGCGCGGCCTTGGCGGCAGGCGCCTTGGCGCCGCCACCGGCAATCGCCGCGTCGACATCGGCCTTTACCACACGGCCATGCGGGCCGGTGCCGGTCACGGCGGACACATCGACGCCGGCCTCCTTGGCGATACGGCGTGCGAGCGGCGAGGCGAAGGTACGCTCGCCCGACGGTTGGCTGATCTCCCCCCTTGTGGGGGAGATGGCCGGCCGGCCAGAGGGGGGCGCGATAGGCTGAGCCGCAGGCGGGGC
>NZ_JAMYSA010000060.1:0-40384 GCF_040321735.1 Mesorhizobium sp. M0293 | reverse complement strand
GCCCAACATGGTGTTTCCGCGTCACCGCGCCGTCGCCGTCGAATGGCTGAAACTGTGCGGTCTCGACACCTCCGCGCAGAACATCAGCCTGACCAACGGCGCCACCGCCGGCATGACGGTAGCGCTGATGAGCGTGGCGCCGCCGGGATCGACGGTCGCCACCGAGGCGATCGGCCACCACACGCTGGTGCCGCTCGCCCGCTATCTCGGCTTCAATCTCGAGGGGCTGCCGATCGACGACAATGGCCTGATCCCGGAAGCGCTGGACGAGGCCTGCCGGCTTTCCGACATCCGCGCCGTGTTCGTGCAGCCCTCGGTAATCAACCCGACGGCGACGCTGATGGACGCGCGGCGGCGCGAAGAAATCGCCGCCGTCGCACGCAAGCACGACATCGCCATCATCGAGAACGATGTGCTCGGTCCCCTGGTCGAGGACCGGCCGCCGCCGGTCGCTGCGTTTGCGCCGGAGCGTACGCTCTACGTCACCTCCTTTACCAAGATCGTGGTGCCTGGCCTGCGCATCGGCTATCTCGCCGCGCCCGATCGCTATGTCGCCGCCGTCGCCAACCGGCATCTGGTCTCGAACTGGATGGCGACCCCGCTGGTGGCCGAGATCGCCACCAAATGGGTGACCGACGGCACCGCGATGGAGCTTGTCCACTGGCAGCGCGCGGCGCTGCGGCGGCGGCTGGATATAGCGGCGGAGGTGCTGGCCGGGGTCGACTATCGCGCCCGGCGTGACGGCCTGCATGTCTGGCTGCAACTGCCCGCCGACCGCGCCGAGGAGAGCTTTGTCGCCCAGGCTCGGCTTCAGGGCGTGGCGATTGCGCCCGGCACATCCTTCCGCATTTCGGATGCGCCCTGGCATCCGGCGGTGCGCATCTCGCTGGGTTCTACCACCGAGGGGGAACTGCGCGCCGGCCTCGGCGTTGTTACCAAGCTGCTGCTTGGAGATCCCGAGCACTTGCTGCTCGCTATCTAGGCTCGAATTGACCGGAAAATGTGCGCAATCAGAATAATTGTCATGATATTATTTTCCAGATTGACATGATTTGGCGCGTTCCGCATCGTTAAAGGGCACAGGCTTCTCCAGGACGGGGAAATTCATTTGTCCGCATCAGCGCCCATCATCAAGATTGACGGCATCTCGAAGAGCTTCGGCACTTTCAAAGTGCTGGACGGCCTGTCGATGCAGGTCATGCCTGGCGAGAAGCTGGCGCTGATCGGCCCGTCGGGCTCGGGCAAGACGACGATCCTGCGCATCCTGATGACGCTGGAGCGCATCGATGGCGGTCATATCCAGATCGACGGCGAGCAACTCTACCACATGGAGCGCAATGGCCAGTTGCTGCCCGCCGATGAGCGACACCTGACAAGGATGCGCCAGAAGATTGGCATGGTCTTCCAGCTGTTCAACCTGTTTCCGCACAAATGCGTCATGGACAATGTCACGCTGGCGCCGATGCTGACCAAGGGCACGCCGCGTGCTGCCGCCGAAAAGCGGGCAATGGAACTGCTTGAGATGGTCGGCATGGCCGACAAGGCCAAAAGCATGCCGGCACAGCTTTCCGGCGGGCAGAAGCAGCGTGTGGCGATCGCCCGGGCGCTCGCCCTGTCGCCGAAGATCATGCTGTTCGACGAGGTGACATCGGCGCTCGACCCGGAACTGGTCGAAGAGGTGATGAACGTCATGCGCAGGCTCGCCGCCGAGACCGACATGACCATGCTGCTGGTCACCCACGAGATGGGTTTCGCCCATGATTTCGCCGACCGGGTGCTGTTCTTCGACCGTGGCAAGATCGTCGAGGAAGGAAAGCCGGACGAGATTTTTCGCAATCCCAAACAGGAGCGCACGCAAGGCTTCCTGAAGAAGATCATCGCGGCCGGACATCGCGTCTGACCGTAATGCCAGGGGTGGCGAGGCCATCCGGAACAAAAGCAAGACAAGAAACAAAGGAGTTGGGAACAATGAAGAAACTTGGCATTTTGGCCGGCGTCGCCGGTCTTGCATTGACGGCGGTGCTGGCCGTCTCGACCGCCGGTTCGGCCGACGACAGCAAGCTCGAGCAACTGAAGGCGCAAGGCTTTGCCCGCGTCGCCATCGCCAACGAGCCGCCCTATACGGCGGTCGCCGCCGACGGCAAGGTTTCGGGCGCGGCGCCCGATGTGGCGCGTGAGATCTTCAAGCGCCTCGGCGTCGCCGACATCGTCGCCTCGATCTCGGAATATGGCGCGATGATCCCCGGCCTGCAGGCCGGGCGCTTCGACGTCGTCACCGCCGGCCTGTTCATGAAACCCGAGCGCTGCGCCGCCGTTGCCTATTCGGAACCGGTGCTGTGCGACGCCGAGGCGATGCTGGTGAAGAAGGGCAATCCGAAAGGCTTCAAGAGCTACGAGGATATCGCCAAGGATACGACCGCGACGATTGGCGCACCCGGCGGCGGCACCGAAGAGAAGCTTGCGCTCAATGCCGGCGTGCCGCGCGAGCGCGTCATTGTGGTGCCGGACGGCCAGAGCGGCGTGAAGATGCTGCAGGACGGTCGTATCGATGCCTATTCGCTGCCCGTTCTGTCGATCAACGACTTGGTCAAGAAGGCGGCCGATCCGAACCTCGAAGTCATCGCTCCGGTGCAGGGCGCGCCGGTCTATTGCGACGGCGCCGCCTTTAAGAAAGGCGACGAGGCGCTACGCGATGCCTTCGACGTCGAACTGGCCAAGCTGAAGACATCGGGCGAGTTCGCCAAGATCATCGAGCCGTATGGCTTCTCGGCCGCGGCCGCGATGTCGACGACCCGCGACAAGCTCTGCACGGCGAAGTAGGGCGAGCGTTCTTCCTTCTCCCCGTTCACGGGGAGAAGGTGTCACGAAGTGACGGATGAGGGGCGGCGCATACCTTGGTGGGCTAGCGCTGCCCCTCATCTGCCTGCCGGCATCTTCTCCCCGTGAACGGGGAGAAGGACCTAAGAACCGTCAACGTTGGAAACCGAATGACCCAGTGGTCCGGCTATTTCGGCCTGATATTGCAGGGAGCGCTTGTCACCATCGAGCTGACGCTGATGGGGTCGGTGCTTGCCCTGATCATGGCTTTTCTCGCCGGAATGGGACGGCTGTCACGTTTCTTCGTGCTGCGCGCGCTGGCCACCGCCTATATCGAATTCTTCCGTGGCACCTCGATCTTCGTGCAGTTGTTCTGGGCCTATTTCGTGCTGCCCTTCATCGGCATATCGCTGACGCCGTTGCAGGCCGGCGTGCTGGCGCTGGGCCTCAATGTCGGTGCCTACGCCGCCGAAGTGGTGCGCGGTGCCATCCAGTCGATCGGCCGCGAGCAATACGAGGCGTGCATCGCGCTCAATCTCGGCCGCTGGCAAGCCATGCGCCACATCATCCTGCCGCAGGCGCTGCTGGTGATGCTGCCCACCTTCGGCAACAACGCCATCGAACTGCTCAAGGCGACCGCCGTGGTGTCGCTGATCTCGCTCACCGACCTGACCTTCCAGGCGCAGGTGGTGCGCGCCCAGACCGGCAACACCATGGTGCCGTTCACCACCATCCTCGTCATCTATTTCATCCTGGCGCTGCTCATCTCATGGGGCGTGCGCTCGCTGGAACGCCGCATGGCGCGCGGCCTCGATGGGGTGCGCGTCTGATGGCCAATGCCCTTCTGATAAATTGGGCCTGCTGATGGAATGGGATTGGAATTTCGTCTGGCAAATCATGCCCACGCTGATCCAGGGGGTGAAGATCACCATCCTGGCAACACTGCTCGGCTCGGTGCTGGCGGCGGTCGTTGGGCTGGGCATAGCGCTGGCGCGCCGCTCGCCCAACAAGACGTTGTCGCGCACGGTCGGCTTCCTGGCCGAGTTCATTCGCGGCACGCCGTTGCTGGTGCAGCTCTATTTCATCTTCTACGTGCTGCCCGACATCGGCATCCTGTTGCCGCCGCTGGTCGCCGGTGTCATCGGGCTCGGGCTGCACTACGGCACCTACACGGCGGAAGTCTACCGCGCCGGCATCGACAATGTGCCGCGTGGCCAATGGGAAGCCGCCAAGGCGTGCAATCTCAGCGCCAGGCAGACCTGGACCCACATCATCATTCCGCAGGCCATCCCGCCGATGATCCCGGCATTGGCCAATTATTTCATCGCCATGTTCAAGGAAACGCCGCTGTTGTCGGCGATCACCGTGCTGGAGCTGATGAACCAGGCGAAAAGCGTTGCCAACACCTATTATCGCTATATCGAGCCGATCACGCTGGTCGGTGCTTTCTTCCTCGTAATCAGTCTGTTTTCGGTCATTCTGCTGCGTTGGCTGGAACGCCGCTACGGCAAGATCGAGAGGTAGCCGATGACACCTTTGCCCGAGATAAAGGTCTATCCGAAACGGCCGCCACTGGAGGCGCGCCCGCTGGAGCGGCGCGTCGGCCTGATCATCCTGGCCACCGACCACACCAGCGAACCGGATTTCCGTCGCATGGTGGCGAGCGACAAGATCGGCGTCTACGTCGCGCGCATTCCTTACGCCAATCCGACGACACCGGAAAATCTGCGCAAGATGCAGCCGGCGCTAACGGCGGGCGCGGCCCTGATCCTGCCCGACGAACCGCTCGATGCGCTCTGCTATTCCTGCACTTCGGCGTCGGTGGTGATCGGCGATGCCGAGATCGAGGCGGCAATCCAGGCCGCCAAGCCCGGCGTCCCCGTCGTCACGCCGCCGATGGCGGGCGTGCGCGGGCTGCGTGCGCTGGGTGCAAACAGGATCAGCATTCTCACGCCCTACACGGTCGAGACATCCAGGCCGATGGCGGCCTATTTTGCGGAGCAGGGTTTCGACATCGCCAGCTTCACCTGTCTCGGCTTTGAGGACGACCGTGAGATGGCCCGCATCGCCCCGGCAGCGCTTGTCGATCTGGCGCGTGAGGCGACCGACACGAGCGCCGACGCGCTGTTCGTGTCCTGCACGGCGCTGCGTGGTGCCCTCGCGGTCACCGGCATGGAAAAGGCGATCGGCCGTCCCGTGGTGACCAGCAACCAGGCGACCGCCTGGAATTGTTTGCGGCTTTGCGGCGACGACACGGCCCATCCCGAATCCGGCCGTCTGATGACGCTGCCACTCGGACAGTAAGACAATGTCCCACATTCACGAGCGACCCCCTCTGGCCTGCCGGCCATCTCCCCCTCAAGGGGGGAGATTAGCTGCTGCTACGCCGTCCTCAATCATCGACGTTGCAGAAAGAGCGGCAGCGTCGATGCTGCTGATCTCCCCCCTGGAGGGGGAGATGGCCGGCAGGCCTGAGGGGGTCGCCCCATGACGCGCGCCATCGCCCTAGCGGACATCCGTATCGCCCATGAGCGTATCGCCAACAAGATCGAGCGCACGCCGACCGCGCTATCCCCGAGTCTTTCCGAGCAGTTGGGCGCACAGGTTCACCTCAAGCTCGAACATCGCCAGATCACCGGCAGCTTCAAGCTGCGCGGCGCCTCGAATGCTGTCGCTTCGCTGAGCGCTGACGAGAAGGCGCGCGGCGTGGTCGCGGCGTCGACCGGCAACCATGGTCGGGCGCTGGCGCACGCGGCAAAGCTCGAAGGCCTGCGCGTGGTGATCTGCATGTCGCGGCTGGTGCCGGGAAACAAGCTCGACGAAATCCGCCGGCTTGGCGCGGAGGTCCGCATCGTCGGCAACAGCCAGGACGATGCCCAGCAGGAGGTTGAACGGCTGGTGGCGCAGGAGGGACTGGTCATGCTGCCCCCCTTCGATCATCCGTCCATCATCGCGGGGCAAGGCACGCTTGGGCTGGAGATGATCGAGCAGGTCCCGGATGCTGCTCTCGTTCTGGTCCAGCTCTCCGGTGGCGGGCTCGCCTCCGGCGTTGCCGCAGCCATCAAAGGCGTCAGCCCCGGGACAAAAATCATCGGTGTCTCGATGGCGCGTGGTGCGGCGATGAAGGCCAGTCTCGATGCCGGCCACCCGGTGCTGGTGGAAGAATTGCCGACGCTGGCGGATTCGCTCGGCGGCGGCATCGGCCTCGACAACCGGCTGACCTTCGCCATGTGCCGCGACCTGCTCGACGATGTTATTCTGCTAAGCGAAGACGAGATCGCCGCCGGCATCCGCCACGCCTATGCGCAGGAGCGCGAGATCGTCGAGGGCGCCGGCGCGGTCGGCATCGCCGCACTGCTCGCCGGCAAGGTCAGGTCGGACGGGCCGGTGATTGTTCTGCTTTCCGGCCGCAACATCGACATGGGCCTGCACCGCAAGATCGTTTGCGGCGAGGCACCGTCGCTCAAGGAGCGCGCAGCATGAGCCGGATGACAATTCTCACCGAAGCTGAATTGCGCGGGATCGTGACGCTCGATCTCGATGCCGTAGCCTGCGTCGAAAACGCCTTCCGCGCGCTCGCCACTCTGCCGGTGGCGATGCCGCCGATCCTGCGGCTCGACATTCCCGAGCATCGCGGCGAGGTCGACGTGAAGACCGCCTATGTGCCGGGCATTGACGGCTTCGCCATTAAGATCAGCCCCGGCTTCTTCGACAATCCGAAGCTCGGTCTGCCCAGCGTCAACGGTATGATGGTGCTGTTGTCGGCTAAAACAGGTCTGGTCGAAGCGCTGCTGCTCGACAATGGCTATCTCACCGATGTCCGCACGGCTGCTGCCGGAGCGGTCGCGGCCAAACATCTGTCGCGACCCGACTCCGCTGTCGCCGCGATCTTTGGTGCCGGCGTCCAGGCCGGGCTGCAACTCGAAGCACTCATGCTGGTGCGGCCAATCGCCGAGGCGCGCATCTGGGCCCGCGATGCCGTCAAGGCAGAGATGACCGCCGCTGCCTTGCGCGAAAAGCTCGGCATCGCCGTACGCGCCGAACCCGACGCGGCAAACGCGGTTGCCGGCGCCGATATCATCGTCACCACCACGCCGTCGACCGAGCCGCTGATCAAGGCGGGGTTCGTTTCTGCGGGCCAGCACATCACCGCGATGGGCTCTGACGCCGAGCACAAGAATGAGATCGCGCCGGCAATCTTGCGCATGGCCGATCTCTATGTCGCCGATAGTGCCCGCCAGACGCGGCGACTGGGTGAACTGCATCATGCCATTGCGGCGGGTGTGATGGCTGGAGATGCAGAGGTGACCGAACTCGGCCAGATCATCGCCGGCGCAAAACACGGGCGGCGTTCGGCTGGCGACATCACCATCGCCGACCTGACCGGCACCGGCGTGCAGGATACGGCGATAGCCACACTCGCCCGTGACCGGGCGCGGGCAGTCAATTCCGGGACCATTTTCGAAAGCTGATGCTGGCCGCGAGGCCCAACAAAACGAGGACCAAGAACAATGCAACCGAACCTGAAATTCTCGCGCGGCGAATATGCGGATCGCCTCGCCAAGACGCGCAAAGCCATGGAAGCAAGGGGCGTCGATCTCCTCATTGTCAGCGATCCCTCCAACTTGGCCTGGCTGACCGGCTATGACGGCTGGTCGTTCTATGTACATCAAGCCGTCATCGTGCCGCCGTCGGGCGAGCCGGTCTGGTATGGGCGCGGCCAGGACGCCAACGGCGCCAAACGCACCGCCTATCTCGCGCATGACAACATTGTCGGCTACGCCGACCACTATGTGCAATCGACCGAGCGCCATCCGATGGACTTCCTGTCCAGCGTGCTTGCCGATCGCGGCTGGGGCAAGCTTACCATTGGCGTCGAGATGGACAATTACTGGTTCTCGGCTGCTGCCTTCGCATCGCTACAGAAGCATCTGCCCAATGCCCGCTTCGTCGACGCCACCGCGCTGGTCAACTGGCAGCGCGCGGTGAAGAGCCCGACCGAGATCGACTATATGCGCAAGGCTGCCCGCATCGTCGAGGCGATGCACCAGCGCATCGTCGACAAGATCGAAGTCGGGATGCGCAAATGCGATCTCGTTGCCGAGATCTATGATGCCGGCACGCGCGGCGTCGACGGCCCAGAGGGGCGAATTGGCGGCGACTATCCGGCGATCGTGCCGCTGCTGCCATCGGGCGCCGACGCTTCGGCGCCGCATCTGACCTGGGACGACAGGCCGATGCAGCGCGGCGAGGGCACCTTCTTCGAAATCGCCGGTTGCTACAACAGGTACCATTGCCCACTGTCGCGAACCGTTTTCCTCGGCAAGCCGACGCAAGAATTTCTCGATGCCGAGAAGGCGACGCTGGAGGGCATGGAGGCGGGCCTGGCCGCGGCGAAACCCGGCAACACCTGCGAAGACATCGCCAATGGCTTCTTCGGCGTGCTGAAGAAATACGGCATCGTCAAAGATAACCGCACCGGCTACCCGATCGGCCTGTCCTATCCGCCGGACTGGGGCGAACGCACGATGAGCCTGCGACCGGGCGACCGCACCGAGCTCAAGCCCGGCATGACCTTCCATTTCATGACCGGACTGTGGCTGGAAACGATGGGACTGGAGATCACCGAGTCCATCCTGATCACCGAAACCGGTGTAGAGTGCCTGGCCAATGTGCCGCGCAAGCTGGTGGTGAAGGATTGAAACCGATGTCCAGTCTACGCCCCTCCCCGATCTCGCCGACCGTCGATTTCGACCGCGACGGCGTCCAGCACGGTTTCCTGCGCTTGCCCTACAGCCGCGACGATTCGGCGTGGGGCTCGGTGATGATCCCGATCTGCGTCATCCGCAACGGCAAAGGGCCGGCAGCACTGCTGACCGGCGGCAACCATGGCGACGAGTATGAGGGGCCGCTGGCGCTCTACGATCTCGCCAGGACGCTCGATCCGAAGCATGTCAGCGGCACCGTGATCATCGTGCCGGCAATGAATTATCCGGCCTTCCGCGCCGGCACGCGGACGTCGCCGATCGACAAGGGCAACATGAACCGCAGCTTTCCCGGTCGGCCGGACGGCACGGTGACCGAGAAGATCGCCGATTATTTCCAGCGTGAGCTACTTCCCCGCGCCGACATCGTGTTCGATTTCCATTCCGGCGGCAGGACGCTGGACTTCGTGCCGTTCTGCGCCGCGCACACTTTGCCCGACAAGGCGCTGGAGCAGAAAGCCTTCGACGCGGTGGCGGCATTTTCTGCACCATTCTCGATGCGCATGATCGAGATCGACGCTGTCGGCATGTACGACACGGCTGCGGAGGAGATGGGCAAGGTCTTTGTCAGCACCGAGCTTGGCGGCGGCGGCACGTCGCGCGCGCAAACCGTACGGATTGCGCGGCGCGGTGTTCTCAATGTGCTGCGTCATGCCGGCATCGTTGCCGGAGCGGTCGAGAAGAGCCCGACGCAGTGGCTCGACATGCCATCGGGCGATTGTTTTTCGTTCGCCGAGGAAGACGGCATGATCGAAACCATGGTCGATCTTGGCGAGCCGGTCGAAGAAGGCGCGGTGCTGGCACGCATTCATTCCACCGGTCGCACCGGCATCGCCCCCCAGGAAATCCGGGCAAAAATGTCGGGCATGCTGGCGGCGCGGCATTTCCCCGGCCTAGTCAAGGCCGGCGACTGCGCGGCGGTCGTGGCTGTGCACGTCTGAGCGGTTCCGGCAGGGACCGCCCGCACCGTCCATCACCTGCTCTGCGTTCTTCGCGGAGCGCTTCGGCGCGGCGGAAAGAAGCAGCATGGCAAGCGGAGTCGACATTGCATGAGGATGTCACTATATAGCGGCGGCTTCGACCCGCGTGCCTGAGGGCAGCGACCTCGAAGCGACTGTAAATGTGTTGTGTGTTGCGCCATCTATTGTGACGAAAATCGGCCCGAAAACCGGAAAAAGCAAATAGAAACAAATGCGCAACGCTGGGTGTGACCCAGCCAACGGTACCGACTCCTCCAGAATCAGAAAATGTTCTTGACCCTTCGATTTCCTATGGCTCTGTGGACCTTGGACGGCATCGGCTTGCCGAGTGGCCGCGACTCGGCTGGAATGGGGGCATGCATCCTTTGCGGGGTGCCGACGTTTATGATTACCAACCGGCTTTGCCGCAAGGGAACAGCAGTATGAGTGAACACGCGATCGAGTTCTTACGGGGATGGATCGGCGAAAAGGTCCACTGCCAGCCTTCAGAGGCCCGGATCGAGAAGCAGGCCGAGACACTGGCCAAGGAATGCGCTGCCAAGGCAGCCGAAGTCGGCATACCCCTGGAGGATATCCAGGAGGAAGTCGGCGATATCAAGGAACTCATCGCCTCCAGGCTAGAGGAAGCGGCCGAGGCCGACGAGCAGCAGCAGGCGTCCAACAAAGCCGCGGAATGACCGCATAGGGGGCGGACTCCATCTGAAACACGCGGGCTTGCTGGCCCGCGTTTTCGTTTCAACGATGGTTTTCAGCCAAATTTTTCTCTCAGCCACGCCTCCGGCAGCGCCGGCACGAAATTGCCGTCGCGACCGGTCATGTCGTCATTGGCGACCAGCGCGTTGAGGATCGCTTCCTCCACGGCTTGGATCACTGCGTCGAAAAACGGATCGATGTCGGTGTCAGGAATGAAGTCGGCACTGGCGATGCTGCCGGATGGCGCCAGCGCCGCGCTCACGTTGGCGGTCGAGAAGGCGACAAAAATGTCGCCTGAGCTGTGATAGCCGAAGCCGCCGGTCATGGCGACGCCGAGCGGCACGCGGCGTGCCAGCCGTTTCATCTGGTGCGGCAGCAACGGGGCATCGGTGGCGATGACGGCGATGATCGAACCCTTTTCGGCGCGCGGCGTGCCTTCGCGGACCGCCGGTTCGATGAGTTCCGGCCCGGCGCGCAGACCGCGAACCGTAAAATTGTGTCGCTTGCCGAAATTCGACTGCACGAAGGCACCGACCGTATAGCTGCGCCCGTGTCGTTCAACGACGCGCGACGCCGTCCCTGATCCTGCTTTGAAGCCGAAAGTGATCATGCCGGTGCCGCCGCCGACGCTGCCTTCCTCGATCGGTCCGCTGGTCGCACCGTCAAGGGCCTGGGCGACGTGCTCAAAAGTCAAATGGTGGCCGTTGATGTCGTTGAGAAAGCCGTCATAGGTTTCTGCCGCTACCGGCAGCCCCCAAGCGCTGTCGAGTGCCGCCGGCAGCACGCTTTGCATCCAGCGCAGCGTGCCGTCGCGTGAGACACCGCAGGAATGCGTGTTGGTGATGGTGATCGGGAAGTTGAAAGCGCCGGTTTCCTCGACGATGTGCGAGCCGGTCAGTTCGCCATTGCCGTTCTGGCTGAAGATGCCGGCGAAGACCGGCGTGGCAAGATCGGCGCGCGGCCTGGGCAGGATCGCTGTCACGCCGGTCCGCACCGGTCCCTGGCCGACGACGAGCGCGCCATCGCCCGAAATCAGCGTCGCATAACCGACCGCTACACCGGACACATCGGTGATTGCGTTGAATGGCCCGGGTGTCCCGTCGAAGCCGATGCCAAAACTTCGCGCACGCGGCTTGCCGGAAGGCGTTGCCAGATGGTTCGGATTGTCAGTCATGATCTCAGAACAGGGATCCCTGGTTGCCAGGCTCTTTGGTCTTGGCCGCCGGCTTGGTCACCGCTTTCGGTTTTGCCGTGCCGCTGGTTGCAATGGCATCGGCGGTGCCGTCGGCGAATTCCAGCGAAAGCGCCATTCCCGATGACACATCGGCCGCCTGCTTGATTACCGCGCCATCGGCGTCCTTCACCAGAGCAAAGCCGCGCGCCAGCACCGCCTTGTGCGACAGTGTCGCCATCAGCCTTTCGGCTTGGACAACGCGGTCGCGCAAACGCTCCAGCCTGAGCACCACGGCTTGCGTTCCGCGTCTGGTTAATGCTGTCAGCAAATCCCTCTGCACGCGTTGCCGCCGCGCTGTGGGCTCGATCGTGATGCGGCCTTGCAGCAAAGCCAGTTGTTGCCTGTGCCGCTGCAGCGATGCGTTGGCGAATTTCGGCAACTGGTCCGCCGCACGATTTAATTCCGCACGCCGGGCTCTTGCCAACGCGCGTAGCGCCCCTTGTGCGCGCAAAAGATTGCGTTCGTTGGTGCGCCGCGCCTCGGCAATGCGCTGGGACAGCATCGCCGGCGTCAGCTTTACAGCGAAGAACCGTGCCCGCTTTCGTTCGGTGGAGACCATCAAGCCGCGGCCGAGCCTAGATGTCGCATCATCGAGGCGTCGGCGCGGCAGCGCCAGCAATTGATCGGGCGAGGGCAGCGCGCGGGCGGCTGCCCGAGCGGCCTGCCGCTTGCGTTCGAAATTGCGCAAGACCGCCGCCTTGAGCCGCGCGCCGAGGCTGGCAAGCGTGGCTTCAAGGTCCGCCTTCACCGGCACTGCAATCTCGGCCGCACCGGTCGGGGTCGGTGCCCGCACATCCGCGACGAGGTCGATCAGCGTCCAGTCCGTCTCGTGACCGACAGCCGAGATCACCGGAATGCCGGAGGCGGCAACCGCGCGGGCGAGCGCCTCGTCGTTGAACCCCCAGAGGTCTTCGAGGCTGCCGCCGCCACGCGCCACGATCAGCAGATCGGGGCGCTGAATGGCGCCATCCCAGGCCAGCGTGTTGAAGCCGTTGACCGCGGCAGTCACTTCCGCGCCTGACGTCTCGCCTTGCACGCGCACCGGCCAGACCAGGATGTGCAGTGGAAACCGGTCCTTGATGCGGTGGATGATGTCGCGGATGACGGACCCTGTCGGCGAGGTGACGACGCCGATGACGCGCGGCATGAACGGCAGCAACCGCTTGCGGCCGGTGTCGAACAGGCCCTCGGTCTGCAGCCGCCGTTTGCGCTCTTCCAGCAGTGCCATCAGCGCGCCGGCGCCGGCCGGCTCCAGATTGTCGATGACGATCTGGTAGTTGGACTTGCCGGGATAGGTGGTGAGCTTGCCGGTGGCGATCACCTCCATCCCCTCTTCGGGGCGGAACTTCAGCCGGCTCATCGTGCCTTTCCACACCACGGCGTCGAGCCGGGCGCGGTCGTCCTTCAGCGCGAAATAGGCATGACCGGAGGAATGCGGCCCGCGATAGCCTGATATTTCGCCGCGCACCCGCACATTGCCGAAGACGTCCTCGACCGTGCGTTTCAGCGCGCCGGAAATCTCGCTGACCGTGTATTCGGTGGCGTTGGTACGTGATTCGGATGCTGCGTCGCTCATCGGCCGATTGGGGGACGGTTGGGCGCCCGCGTCAAGGTGGCCGAGTCAGGCCAGCCGTTCATAACCCGCATGCCTGACCCTGCCTACCAGCCGGGCAGGATCTGGTTCGGCTTGGTTCGCCGCAGCTTGGTGAAGGCGAGCGCTGCGAAATCGAAGCTCCCGGTGTCTTCGCTGATCGGCACGGAAATATTGTCCAGGCTTTCCGAAATATGGCGGGCAAGCGCATCGACGATCTCGGGTCGCGACGTCTGGCCGCGCATGATGCCGATGCGGCAATCGGGCAGGGCGCCGAAGCCGTCGGCTTCGCCCAGCACCCGCATGCCGGGCCGCAGCGCGCATTCGGGCAGCACCGAGATCGCCAGGCCGGAAAGTACGGCGGCGGTGATGACGGTGGCCGAGAAGCTGGTGAACAGGATGCGATAGTCGCGGTTCTGCTGGTCGAGCACATCGACCGCGGCGCGCCGCCAGATGCAATTCGGCCGGCCAAAGGCCATCGGCAGCGTTTCCTGCTCATGCGTTGCATGGTTGGCCGAGGTGACCCACAGCAGCGGTTCGCGCCTCACCACCTCCGACTGGCCGCGTACGTCGTTGTGCGTCACCAGCGCCAGGTCGAGATTGCCGCGTTTGATATGCTCGACCAGCCCCGGTGTCGGCTCGCAGATGACGGTCAGTTCGACACGCGGATTGGAGCGCGTGAACCGCGCCATGATCTCGGGCAGGAAACGGTCGGCATAGTCGTCAGGCGTGCCGATGCGGATCGTGCCTTCGAGCCGCCGGTCGTCGAAGGCGGCCAGCGTCTCGCGGTTGAGATAGAGCAGCCGCCGCGCGTAGGAGAGCAGCTTGTCGCCTTCCTCGGTCAGCCTGTTGGTGCGCCCGTCCTTTTCGAACAGCGGCTTGCCGATCCGCTCTTCCAGCCGGCGCATCTGCATCGACACCGCCGACTGGGTCCGGTGCACCTCTTCGGCCGCTCTGGTGAAGCTGCCCGTGTCGGCAATCGAGATGAAGGTCTGCAACTGATCGAGATCGAGAGGCGATTTCATCGATTTGATCCATCACTAGTGTTGATGCTTAAGATTAGAAACATTCGTTGGATTAATCAATCGCATCATGTCAAATTCGCATTGTCCACATGAAAGCATGTGAATTGGGACCGGAACCGTCGCTGTTGTCAGCGCCGATTGCTGGCCTTGCTCGTTCGAGTCTGAAGGAGACCGACATGACCACGTTTGATTTCGCCACCGAGACCTCGCGCATCACCTCGCGTCCGGCCGTTGCGACGCGCGTGGCAAATACCGTCTCCAACATCTACCGCGCCTGGAAAAACCGCCGCGCCTTTTACCGCCTTGGCGAGATGTCGGATGCCGAACTCGCCGATATCGGTCTGACGCGCGCCGACCTCCATGTCGCCATCGACGTGCCGTTTGGCCGCGACCCGACGGCGATGTTGCGCGAAATCGCCAGCGATCGCATCGAGACGATTGAGGATTTCGCCCGCAAGGTCGCTTGATCGGCCGCTTGTTGTTCAGGTTGCTTTGAACCTTTTAGAGGTTCGGCGCGACTGAAAAGTATGCAGGCTCCACTCCCTGCCGGATCCCCGCCGGCCCGCCTGCACTCTGCCCGGTCCTCCCAGGACCGGGCTTTTCTTTTGGCAGTCAGGCGAATGCCAGCTTTCGCGATGGCCTTGGTATCGATCTGCCGAGCTCATGCGCGGCCTCTATCCAAGACGCTATGGCGTCCTGGACATTCGCGATGGCCTCTTCAGGGGTGTCGCCGTCACTCACGCAGCCTGGCAGATCAGGCACCAAAGCCGAAAACCCCCCTCCGTCCTCTGCAGAAAGTGGCGCTATGACGACCGGATATTCAAGTCTGTCCATTATGTGTCTTTGCCTCGTCAATAAATGCCACGAGCTTTCGAATATATACGGGTTTGATCGGCCGTTTGAAAGGCACGGTCAAAATATCGGTTATTGCCGAATGATAGACCTTGTAGTGTGAGCCGCCTGACCTTGGCGGCACGCATTGGACACCAGCCTCGTCACAAACCGCCTTTACATCGGCTATCGACCAGTCGCCGCGCGGGTTGCGGCGCATCTGCTCCAGTCTCTTACCCACGGATGTCGACCTACCGCCGGTCCATATCGCGCTTGAACTGGTCGAAGATCGTTTCCACGCCCTTCTGGTAGTCGTCACGCTGCTGGGCGCCGGTCTCGAACATCTTGCCGAACAGGTCGTCGAACGGATTCTTCGGCCGACCGCTCGGATTGGTCTGTGGCTGAGGTGCCTGACGTTGCTGTGGGGGCGCTTGAGGCTGTTGCGGCGCCGGCTGGCCGCCCGGGACGCCGAAGCCGCCACCGCCGCCTTGTCGCAGCATTTCCTCGAAGATCTTTCCCAACGGATTGTCGCCATAGGGGCTCTGCGTCTGCTGAGGCTGCGCCCGGCCTTGCGGCTGCGGCTGAGGCGTACCGCCGCCGAACATGTCCTGCAGCACCTTGCCGAGCGGGTTGTCGCCATAGGGATTGGGTGCCGGCTGCGGCTGGCTTTGCGGTTGGGGCGTTCCACCCCCGAACATGTCCTGCAAGACCTTGCCGAGCGGGTTGTCCATCGGGTTCTGGGGCTGCGGCGTCTGACGTGGCTGCGGCGCCGGGGCCTGCATGCCGCCACCTTGCCGCATCATCTGCTCGATGATCTCGCCGAGCGGATTGTTGCCGCCACCGCCAAAGCCGCCGGCGGCTTGCATCTGATTTGTCGTTTGCTTGAACAGCCCGCCCATGACCATCGAGGCGATCGCCGGCAGCATCTGCTGGAGGATCTGTTGACTAACGCCGCTCGCTTGCGCCGCCTGGCTGGCGACGGCGCGCGACAGATCCTTCGAGCCGAACAAATGTCCGAGAATGCCGTTGCCCTCATCGACGCCCTGCGGCGAGAAGGCTCTAGTTGCGTCCTCGAAATACTTGGCATGCTGGCCGCTGGCCATCGCCGTCATGAAGGCGCCGAGCCCATAGGGGTCGGCGGTGTTGCGTTGCAGCCCCTGCGAAAAGGCCGGCAGCAATGCGGCAACCGCCGCCTGGGTCTGCTGCATCGAAAGCCCGTATTGCTGGGCAAGGGCTTGCATTCCGTTGCCGTTCTGGGCCTGCGTCAGCATGTCGAACAAGGTAGGCATCGGCGTCTCCTCCGGAAATCCTCGCCGAAGAAGCCTAGTTTGTTTCGACTTCCGATTGAAGCGGCTTTTGCCGATCGATCAGCCGCGTCAAATCCGAGGGTTAATAGGCATATTCCATGAATACCGGCTCGATCGAGCCGCCCCAACGCGTGTGGTAGGCCGACAGCATCTCCTCGGCGCTGGTGGTGCCGCGTGCCACGACCTCGTCGAGCGTGTTGAGGAAGGAGGTCTCGTCGTAGCCGTCGCGGTTCTTGCGGCCACGGTTCTTCAGCCCCATACGCGAAATGACCATCACGTCGCGCGCGATTTCGCGCAGCGTGGTGTTGCGGAAGGGTGCGGAAATGCCTTGTTCCGGCACGGCATTGCGCATCGCCAGCGTTTCTTCATACGTCCAGCTCGAGGTCAGCGCCTCGGCGGCGTCGAGCGCCGCCTCATCATAAAGCAACCCGACCCAGAAGGCCGGCAGCGCGCAGATGCGCCGCCATGGCCCGCCGTCGGCGCCGCGCATCTCGAGGAAACGCTTCAGCCGCACGTCCGGGAACAGTGTCGACAGATGGTTTGCCCAGTCGCCCATCGTCGGCAGCCCGTCGGGAATTTCATGCCGTGCGGCGCCCGCCATGAACTGGCGGAAGGTGATGTGCGTCATGTCATGATAGTGGCCGTCGCGGATGACGAAATACATCGGCACGTCGAGCGCCCATTCGACATAGTCGGCGAAACCGAAATCGGGCGAGAAACAGAATTCGAGCAGGCCCGAGCGCTGGTTATCGGTGTCGCGCCAGATGTCGCCGCGCCAGCTCTGCAAACCGTTCGGATGGCTTTCGGTGAAAGGCGAATTGGCGAACAATGCCGTCGACAGCGGCTGCAGCTTCAGCGACACCTGCATCTTGCGGCGCATGTCGGCCTCGCTCTCGAAGTCGAGATTCACCTGGATCGTGCAGGTGCGGTACATCATGTCGAGGCCCTTGGTGCCGACCTTGGGCATGTAGCGCGTCATGATCTCATAGCGCGACTTCGGCATTTTCGGCGTCTCGGCCAGCGACCATTTCGGGCTGCCGCCGAGGCCAAGGAAGCGGATGCCCATCGGTTCGGCGATCTCGCGCACCTGCGCCAGATGGGCATTGCCCTCGCGGCAGGTCTGATGAATGGTCTCCAGCGGTGCGCCGGAAAGCTCGAACTGGCCGCCGGGTTCCAGAGAAATCGCACCCTGGCCGGTCGGTTCGACCAGGCCGATGATGCGGCCGCCATCGATGATCGGATCCCAGCCCAGCTTTGACTGCATGCCTTCGAGGATGGCGCGGATGCCGCGCTCGCCGCCATAGGGGACCGGTGCATTGCCGTCGACATAGAAGGGAAATTTCTCGTGCTCGGTGCCGATGCGCCACTTGTCGCGCGGCTTGTTGCCTTCGGCCAGATGCTCGACGAGTTCGTCGACACCTTCGATCGGGCGGAAATCGGTAGTATCGCGCGCCATTTGTAAGCCCTCTGCACATCACCCCGAAAATCGGCTTTCGATTTTCGCTGGGGGATCATGTGCCCAATGGAATGCTACAGCGTCCTTTGCGCGCCCGAAAGGATGCGCAAAGGACGCTGTAGGACGATCGGACGATCGCCGGCGCTAGATGGACGAAATGTCAGCAGACGAGCAAGCGAAAAATCCTGAGCCACAGGTCAACAGGAATTGAACGTTACCGCCCTGTCATCGCTTGCAAGGGATGACGTCTCACCAGTCTCCGACAGTTGCCTGCATCACCGCGAGCGCGGCCACCGCCGCCGTGTCGGCGCGCAGGATGCGCGGCCCGAGCGGAATGGCTGTCACGAAGGGCAGGGCGCGCAGCATCTTGCGCTCGTCGTCGGAAAAGCCGCCCTCCGGCCCGACCAGCAGCCCAAGCCTGTTTTCCTTCACCGCCTGCAGCGCGGGCAGCGGATTGTTGGTCGAGGCGTCCTCGTCACAGAAGATCAGCCGCCGTTCCTTGTCCCAACCGGTCAGCAAACGCTCGAATTTTTCCGCTTCGAGCACTTGAGGCACCGCCAGGATGCCGCATTGCTCGGCGGCTTCGACAACATTGGCGCGCAGGCGATCGATCGACGGCTTGGCCACTTGCGTGTGCTGGGTGATGACCGGCTGCAGGATGCCGGCGCCCATCTCGACCGCCTTCTGCACGAGATAGTCGAGCCGGCCCTGCTTCAGCGGCGCAAAGCAGTAGACAAGGTCGGGCAGCGGCGGCTGTGGCCGTTGCAGCACCGACACCTTCAGCCGCACCGCCCTTTTTGTCTTCGCCGTGATGGCCGCCGACCATTCGCCGTCGCGGCCATTGAACACCAGGATTTCGGCGCCTTCGCCGAGCCGTAGCACATGCAGGAGATAGTGGCTCTGCTGTTGGCCGGCGTCGAACTCGATGTCTGGCCGCAGATCGTCGGGCACGAACAGACGTTGCATCTTGTAATTGGCGCGCATTGCGGAGGAATGAGCGAGCCGACCGCCGGCGTCAAGTCTCGGCGGACGGATGCCATACGGGGCGAAAGCCGTGACGCAGCACGGCGAGCGTCGTGGCCGGCGTCAGCAGCGAGAGCGTCTTGCTTTTGAGCATGCCGAAATCAGCTGGTGGGCCATATCCAGCAAAGGACCAGCGCAATGCTCTGCCGCCGCGCAAAGCATAAGCGTTGCCGCCATCCCCAACCATGGCGCCGTCCGGCAGGCCGGCAAGCTCGTCAAAGGCCACCGTCACCGGCTTGCCGCCCGACGCCAGCCGCTCCTTGTGCAGCCGCTTGTCGACTTGCGGCGCGCGCGGCTCGGCAATGCCGAAGGCTTCGCCGAAGCGGCCGACAAAATCCTTGGCCCGTTCGCGCTGGCAAAAGAAGCAGGGGCGATGGCCGGCCGCCAGTGCCGTGACCTCGTCGAGGAAGAACAGCTCGGTCCAGCCCGCTTTACCGCCCTTCCGGTTGCGGCCCATCGGTTCGCGCCGCACATCCCGGAATTGGCAGACGCAGATGATCCAGGCCTGAAGCGCCCAGCGCTTTTTCAGCAGCGTCTTCGTCTCGGGATCGTGGATGATGCCGCGATTGCCGGTCAACAGCCCGCGCTCGGACACGGCGTGGATGGCGCCGAACGGATCGACCCGGTTCTGCAGTGGCATAGTTTTCTCCCGGAATACGCATCTTGGCTGCAATGCGGACGGCATGATATCGCTCGTCGTATCATTTTCATGTCAGCAGGGTTTTTCATGCGGGTGCTGGTGGTCCAGAACTACGACAATACCGGCCTTGGCCAGGTCGGCGCCGCTCTTGCGGAGGCGGGCGCCGATCTCGATATACGCCTCCCTTACAAGGGCGATCTGCTGCCGGATGACGCGGCCGGGCATGATGCCATGGTGGTGCTTGGCGGTGGCCAGAATGCACTGGCCGACGATGAGTACCCCTATTTCCCGGCACTGCTCGAACTGACGCGCGATTTCGCCGGCAACGACCGCGCCGTGCTCGGCATCTGCCTCGGCAGTCAGCTCGTTGCTCGTGCCTTCGGTGGCGAGAACCGCATCGGCGGCGCCAACGAGTTCGGCTGGCGCGGCGTGTCGCTGACGCCGGATGCCAAGGCCGATCCGGTGCTGGGCGCACTGCCGGAAAAGTTTCCGATCTTCCAGTGGCACGATGACACCTTCGTGCTGCCTGAGAGCGCCGTCCGGCTCGCAGGCAACGATGTCGCCGAGAACCAGGCATTTCGCGTCGGCCGCGCCGTCTACGGCTTCCAGTTCCATTTCGAGGCCGACCGGCCGATGGTGCAGGACTGGAGCACGTCCTTCGCCCCGACCATCGCCGTGCGCCATCCCGATTGGGCCGGCAAGCTCGATCGCGAAATGGCCCGCAACGGGCCTGATGCGGATGCCGCGGGCCTGGCCATCGCACGTGCGTGGGTAGCGACAATCTAAGCGTCCCTCGGTGCGCTGCCGCGTGACATAATTGGCACGCGGCGGGGAATCCGCCTGGGGAAAACACCTTTCATCCTTGGCTTGTGTCCGCCCGCCATCCTAGAAGGCGCGCGCTCTGCATCTTCCGTGCAACCGCGATGAACCTTTTGTGTGACCCGCGCGACACACCGTTGATACAGAACATGCCTAGAAGCGCGAAATCGTCGAAACTTTGAAGCGAATTCTCCGTTTCAACGCATTGGTAACCGCCTCGTGCACAGATGCAGAAAGCTCAACAAGAGATGACGTCCGTGAAAGCAGCGCTTCTGTCCTTTGCCATGGTATCCGCCATCGTGCTGTGCGGACTCGGCATCTATGCCGCCGACGCAGCCAACAACCACAACGCCGTCGACGGTTACGGCGTCACCGCCTCGCTACGCTAGAGCCGGGCTGCGCCACGAGCCGGAGCGTCCTCGGACGCACAGCGCTCAAGCTTCCTTAATTGTCCAAGGTTCCTTGATCGTCATTGTCAGGATGCGTTTGTCCGGACCGTCGACGACGAGCGCGGTCAGCATGCCCGATTGCCAGGCAAGCGTGTCGACATTGACGCGGTTGGCCATCACTTCCGCCTCCGGTACCGGCGTGTGGCCGTGCACCACGATCTTCGGATAGAGGCCGGTGTGATTGTGGAAGACGTCGCGGATCCAGATCAGATCCTGCGGGTTTTGCCTGTCCAGGGGGATGCCCGGCCTGATGCCGGCATGGCAGAAGTAGAAATCGCCCAGTGTCACCGAAAACGGCAGCGACCGAAGGAAATCGATGTGGTCCTGCGGCACGGCCTCGACCAGGGCCTGATGTCCTTTGCGCACGGCGGACTCGGCCTTGCCGAACCACACGCTTGTGCCGTCATTGATCGTCACGCCGTAGGACTGCGCCGTCTGGATACCGCCAAAGCGGATGAAAAGTCCGTCCGGGTCGGGGGCCTTGAGAAAATCGAGAAAACCGATGTCGTGGTTACCGGCCAGCATCAGATGGCGCGGGTCGCGCTCGCGCGCTTCGATCAGGAAGTCGATGACGCCCTTTGAGTCCGGCCCGCGGTCGACATAGTCGCCAAGATGGATGACACGCCAGTCGGCTGGCGCCTGCTGCTCGATCTCGGTCCTGATGCGCTGATGCATGGCAGCCAGCAGGTCGAGCCGGCCATGCACGTCGCCAATCGCGTAGAGACGCACACCGTCCGGCCCCTGCGCGTCGAGAAAATGGATACCGGGTTCCGCCAAGGTCTCGTCGTCTCCGTGGTCAGGCTGTCACGGAACTCTAGCGCCGGAGTTGGTCCTTGCCCATGTCGGTGACCAGACGCTTTCCGCACAGTGCCAGCGTGATGTCCATCTCCTTGCGGATGATTTCCAATGCCTTGGTAACTCCTTCCTTGCCGAGCGCACCCAGGCCGTAAAGAAATGGCCGGCCGATATAGGTTCCCTTGGCGCCGAGGCAGAGCGCCTTCAGCACGTCCTGGCCGGAACGGATGCCGCCGTCCATATGCACTTCGATCGTGTCGCCGACCGCATCGGCAATCTCTTCCAGCACGCCGATCGACGACGATGCACCATCGAGCTGGCGCCCGCCATGGTTGGAAACGATGATCGCGTCGGCACCGGTCTTGGCCGCCATCAGCGCGTCTTCCTTGTCGAGAATGCCTTTGAGGATCAGCTTGCCGCCCCAGCGTTCCTTGATCCAGGCGACGTCCTTCCACGACAGATGCGGATCGAACTGCTCCGTCGTCCACGATGCCAGTGAGGACATGTTGCCGACGCCCTTGGCGTGGCCAACGATGTTGCGGAAGGTCCGCCGCTTGGTGCCGGCCATGGCGGCGCACCAGCGCGGGCGGATGGCCATGTCGACGATGTTCGTCAGCGTCAGCTTCGGCGGCGCCGAAAGCCCGTTGCGGATGTCCTTGTGGCGCTGGCCGAGAATCTGCAGGTCAAGCGTCAGCACCAGCGCCGAGCATTTCGCTGCCTTCGCCCTGTCGATGAGGTTGAGCACGAAATCCTTGTCGCGCAGCACATAGAGCTGGAACCAGAACGGCTTGGTGGTGACGGAGGCAACATCCTCGATCGAGCAGATGCTCATCGTCGACAGGGTGAACGGCACGCCGAACTCTTCCGCCGCCTGCGCCGCCAGCATCTCGCCATTCGCATGCTGCATCCCGGTCATGCCGGTTGGCGCCAATGCCACCGGCATCGATACCTTCTCGCCCACCATCGTCGATGCGAGCGAACGGTTGTCCATGTCGACGAGGACGCGCTGGCGGAACTTGATCTTATGGAAATCCTCTTCGTTGGCCCGATACGTGCTTTCGGTCCACGAACCGGAATCTGCATAGTCGAAGAACATCTTCGGCACGCGCCGGCGCGCGAGGTCCTTGAGATCGGCGATGGTCAGGATCTGGCTCATGGGTTCCCGTTTTCGATTGCTAGGAGCGTTTGCGTGCAGGTTCGGTGTCGGTGGCGTCGACACGCTGTTTCAGCCTCAGCCGCGAGACGCGCTGCCAGTCGCCGCTGCGCTCGGCCTCTGCCATCGACCGTTCGACATAGGTGATGTGGTCCATCGCCGCTTGCCGGGCCGCAGCCGGGTCGCCGGCCTTCACCGCCGCATGGATCGCCCGATGCTGTGCAAGCAGCGCCTCGCGCGCGCCGGGCACGCTGAACACCAGGAGCCGGTTCTGGAAAACGCCTTCCGACAACAGCCGGTAGCAGGAGCGCAGGGTGTGCAAAAGGATGATGTTATGCGCGCACTCACAGATCGCGTGGTGGAACTCGACGTCGATTTCAGCCTCGTCGTCGAAGTCGCCGGTCCGGTGCGCATCGTCCATGCGTGCCATGATCTTGTCGAGCAGCGCCATGTCGTCTGGTGTGGCCCGCCGCGCCGCGTATTCGGCCGCTACGCCTTCGATCTCACGGCGGTATTCTAGATAGTCGGTCACAGCCTTGCGGTGCATCGAGATCAGGTCCGTCACCGGCTTGGTGAACAGCTGGCCGATGACATCGGCGACATGCGTGCCGCCGCCGGGCCTTGTCGTCAAAAGGCCACGCCCTTCGAGCCCCTTCAGTGCGTCGCGCAGGATCGGCCGCGACACGTTGAACTGGCGTGCAAGCTCGCGCTCGCCCGGCAGCCGGTCGCCGGTGCGCAGGACGCCTTCGAGGATGAGGCTTTCGATCTGCTGCACCACCTCGTCGGCGGTGCGCGAATGCTCGATCCTGGAAAAAATGTCGCTCAACTCAATGCCTGGAAGGTGAACCGGTGTCGCGCAGGATAAAGCCTGCGTCGTCAACTGGTCAAATTATTTATCCAATTGGTCGAAGCGTGTCGATTTTGCCGCCCGGCGCCATATCGTCTTGGGCTAAACTTTGCTGTTTGCGTCATCAGGCTATTGGTCTAGAGGGACGCGAGTGCAAGAGGGTTCAAAGAAGCCCGGGGAACAAGCCGTGTCAGACGACCCGTCCAATCTCGAATTCCAGCCGCGCGCCAAAGGCAGCGTCATGGGGTTTCCCGCGCATGAGGGCCGGCCCGGCGCGCTCGGCGAGGTCCATGCCCGGCCGCATCCGCTGATCGAAAAGCCGCGCGTGCTGGTGCAACTCGCTTTCATGACCGAAGGCGGTTCCGGCGTCGACCACGCGGTGCTTTCCGAACTGTCGCGACGCCTCGGCATCGCCGCGCCCGATCGACAGGCTCGCCATCATGCCATGAAATGGGGCAAAGGTTCGCTGCGCTGGGAACGGCACACCGAATTCTCGACCTATCTGTGGGAAGGGCCGCTCTCCGAAAGCGGCAGGGCACAGGAAGATTCGCCGTTCGGCAACGGGTTTTCGCCGCCGGGAACCGTCATTTCGGGCATCCGGCTCGAAATCCGCAGATGGACGCAGGTCAGCGAAAGATTGATCGCCGGCTTCGATCCGACCAGCCTGTGCTACTCGCTGGTCGAGCGCGGCAATGCTGCCATCGTCACCGACTTTCGCCAGGACGGTGACGGCATGACGCGCATGCTGGTGCTCGACCGCGGCCTGACCCCGGCCCGCACCGGCGCGCTTTCGCAACGGCTGATCGACATCGAAACCTATCGCACGCTGGCCATGCTCGGCCTGCCGTTGGCGCTGAACCTGTCCGGCCGCGCCCGCCGCATCGAGGACCGGCTGGCGCAGACCACGCTGGAGATGAAGGTCGCTCAGACTCGTGACAGCCAGACCTTGCTGGCCGATCTCACCGAACTCGCCGCGGAACTGGAAGCCGACGCCGCGTCGAGCCTCTACCGTTTCGGCGCCAGCCGCGCCTATGATGGCATTGTCGTCGAGCGGCTGGAAGCGCTCGAGGAAGAAGCCGTGCCTGGGTACGACACCTGGGGCGGGTTCCTGCAGCGCCGCGTCGCACCAGCCATGCGCACCTGTCGCTCGGTCGAGGAGCGGCAGGCCAATCTGTCGCGAAAACTGACCCGCGCCACGACGCTGCTGCGCACATGGGTCGATGTCGAGGTCGAGAAGCAGAACCGCGACCTGCTCGCCTCGATGAACAACCGCGCTCGCCTGCAGCTGCGCCTGCAGCAGACCGTCGAAGGCCTGTCGGTCGCCGCCGTCTCCTACTATGTGGTCGGCCTCATAGGCTATGTCGCCAAGGGCGCCTCGATCTTCGGCCATGCCTTCGCGCCGGAGGTCATCACGGCTGCTTCGGTGCCTGTCGCCATCCTGCTGGTCTGGTGGGGCGTGCGCCGCGTACGCCGGCTGCATTCCGAACCCGGCAAGCTGGCTGGGGAGTAGCGCCTTCACCCTCCCCCTTGTGGGCAGGGCTATCGCATATGAATTCTTGCGAAGAAGAACCCCCACCCTAACCCTCCCCACAAGGGGGAGGGAACGCTGCCGCGTGCGTTTAATTCTTCTTGGCGCCGAAAAGACAGGCGATTCTCCTGGGTCAGCGCCAACGGAAGTCTCCCTCCCCCTTGTGGGGAGGGGTTAGGGGTGGGGGTCCGTGCCGGGCAGACATCTCAGGAATTCCATATGCGATAGCCCTGCCCTTGTGGGGAGGGTCGGTGAGCAGGTTGAGCGAAGCGAAACCTGCGAAACGGGGTGGGGGTGCTCATAGAGTGCTGGCCTTGCGCCGCACCCCCACCCCGCTCACTTCGTTCGCGACCCTCCCCACAAGGGGGAGGGTAAGACAGCGGCAGATTGCCGCTGCGGAAGCTTGTCCTGGCCGTAGAGTGACGGTCTCCACCACCACAGCATTTGCAACCAGCTCGCTTCACTGGTAAAAGATTTTGACCAGTCAAGCGAAAAGAGGCTGTTGATGTCCGGCCTGGCAATGCCGAAACCAGACGACGCCACGATGCGCCGGCGCGACGAGATCGTCGCCGACATGCGCATCATCGTGCCGGGCGAGGGCGTCGTCGACGCCGCCAATTCCATGCGTGCCTTCGAGAGCGACGGCCTGACCGCCTATCGGCAGCTGCCATTGGTTGTCGTTTTGCCGCAAACGGTGGCGCAGGTTTCCCGCGTGCTGAAGTACTGCAACGACCGCAACATCCGCGTCGTGCCGCGCGGCTCCGGCACTTCGCTGTCGGGCGGCGCGCTGCCGCTGGAAGACGCGGTGCTGCTGGTCATGAGCCGCTTCAACCGCATCCTTGCGATCGATTTTCCCAATCGTGTCGTCGTCGCCCAGCCGGGCGTCACCAATCTCGGCATCACCACCGCCGTCGAGCAGGAGGGCTTCTACTACGCCCCCGATCCATCCTCCCAGATCGCCTGCACGATCGGCGGCAACGTCGCTGAAAATTCCGGCGGCGTGCACTGCCTGAAATACGGCCTCACCGCCAACAATGTGCTCGGCATCGAAATGGTGCTGATGAACGGCGAGGTGGTGCGGCTGGGCGGCAGTCACCTTGATGCGGAAGGGTATGATCTGCTTGGTATCATGACCGGCTCGGAAGGGCTGCTCGGGGTCGTCACCGAGGTCACCGTGCGCATCCTGAAGAAGCCGGAGACGGCGCGCGCTTTGCTGATCGGCTTCCCGACCAGCGAGCAGGGCGGCCAGTGCGTCGCCGACATCATCGGCGCCGGCATCATTCCGGGCGGCATGGAGATGATGGACCGGCCGGCGATCCACGCGGCCGAAGATTTCGTCCATGCGGGCTATCCCCTCGATGTCGAGGCGCTGCTGATCGTCGAACTCGACGGGCCGGGCGTCGAGGTGGATCATCTGATCGGCCTTGTCGAGGCCATCGCCTACAAGAACGGCTCGACCACCTGCCGCATCTCGCAGTCCGAGCAGGAGCGGCTAAGCTTCTGGGCCGGCCGCAAGGCGGCATTCCCGGCGGTCGGCCGCATCTCGCCCGACTATTACTGCATGGACGGCACCATCCCGCGCAAGGAACTGCCGCGCGTGCTCGCCGGCATGCGCGAACTGTCGGAGAAATACGGCCTCGGCGTCGCCAATGTCTTTCACGCCGGCGACGGCAATCTGCACCCGCTGATCCTCTATGACGCCAATGTGCCGGGCGAACTCGACAAGGCGGAAAGCTTCGGTGCCGACATATTGCGGCTCTGCGTCAAGGTCGGCGGCGTCTTGACCGGCGAACACGGGGTGGGCGTGGAAAAACGCGACCTGATGCCGGAAATGTTCACCCAGATCGACCTCGACCAGCAGATGCGCGTCAAATGCGCCTTCGATCCCAACCATCTGCTCAACCCCGGCAAGGTCTTCCCGCAGCTCCGCCGCTGCGCAGAGCTCGGCCGCATGCACATTTCCGGCGGCAAGCTGCCGTTCCCGGACATTCCGAGGTTTTGAGGGACATGTCGGCGCTTGAACACCCCCCTCTGTCCTGCCGGACATCTCCCCCGCAAGGCCCGCAAGGGGGGAGATCGGCAGCTTCGACGTCTCGCTCTTCCGCCTCGGTTGGGGATTGGCGAAAGCAAAGCCGTCAGCAAATCTCCCCCCTTGAGGGGGAGATGTCCGGCAGGACAGAGGGGGGCGCCAAGGATCGCGGCATCTCGGTACTCGCGACTGGCGCGTGCTCCTCATGACCACTTTCACGCCAACCACGTCAGCCGAAGTCCTGTCCACCGTCGCCTGGGCGGTGGCGGAAGAGACGCCGCTCGAAATCCTTGGCCATGGGTCCAAGCGCGGCATCGGCCGTCCGCTGCAAACCGAACACACGCTTGACCTGTCGAGGCTCACCAGCGTCACGCTATACGAACCGGCCGAGCTGGTGCTGTCGGCCAAGGCAGGCACACCGCTGGCCGACATCGAGAAGCTGCTGGCGGAAAACGGCCAGCAACTCGCCTTCGAACCGATGGATTACGGTCCGCTGCTCGGCGGCGAGCCTGGAAAAGGCACGATCGGCGGTGTGCTTGCCGCGAACCTCTCCGGCCCGCGCCGGTTGAAGGCGGGCGCGGCACGCGATCATGTTCTGGGGATCAATGTGGTGTCCGGCCGTGGCGAGGCCTTCAAGTCGGGCGGCCGCGTGGTCAAGAACGTCACCGGCTATGACATGTCGAAGCTGATGGCCAACAGCTGGGGCACGCTGGCCGTATTCACCGACGTCACCTTCAAGGTGCTGCCGGCCGCCGAGACCGAGGTCACGTTCGCCATTCGTGGCCTGCTCGACGATGCGGCTGCCGCCGCCATGGCCATGGCGCTGGGTTCGAGCGCTGAAGTGTCGAGTGCCGCCCATCTGCCGGAGCGCATCGCCGCGCGCGTCGCCGAGGGTGCGCTTGGCAACGAGGCCGCCACGCTGCTGCGTGTCGAGGGCTTCGGCCCCTCCGTCGCCTATCGCATCGCCGCGCTGAAAACGCTGCTCGGCGAGGCCGGGCCGCTGGAGGAGATTGCCGGTGAGGCTTCACGGCTGATCTGGCGCGATGTGCGTGATTGCATGCCTTTCGCCGACAACAGCGAGAAACCGGTCTGGCGCGTGTCGATGACGCCGGGAGAGGGTCACCAGATGGTCCTGACGCTGCGCATGCAGGCAGCCGTCAGCGCCTTCTATGACTGGCAGGGCGGGCTGGTGTGGTTGCGCATGGAACAGGGCGACCCGGAAGCCGTTCTGCTGCGCGGGCTGTTGAGGAAACATGGCGGCGGCCATGCGACGCTGGTGCGCGCGGCGCCTTCGCATCGTGCTGCCTTGCCCGTTTTCGAGCCGCAGGCACCGGCGCTGGCGGAACTGTCGGCACGGCTGAAACAGGAATTCGACCCCAAGAACATCCTCAATCCCAGCCGAATGGCCTAGGATCCGACGCGATGCAGACCAATTTTTCGCTTGCCCAGCTTGCCGATCCGCATGTCGCGGAATCGGAGAAGATCCTGCGCAAATGCGTGCATTGCGGCTTCTGCACCGCGACCTGTCCGACCTATGTGACACTCGGCAACGAACTCGATTCACCGCGCGGGCGCATCTACCTGATCAAGGACATGCTGGAGAACGGCCGTCCGGCCGACAAGCAGATCGTCACCCATATCGATCGCTGCCTGTCGTGCCTCGCCTGCATGACCACCTGCCCGTCGGGCGTCAACTACATGCATCTGGTCGACCATGCCCGCGCCCATATCCAGGAGACCTACAAGCGACCGCTGCTCGACCGCCTGACCCGCGTCATGCTGGCCTTGGTGCTGCCCTATCCCGCGCGCTTTCGCGCCGCGCTCAGGCTGGCCAAGCTGGGCAAGCCGTTCATTCGCGTGTTCGAAAAGGTCCCGGCGCTGAAGCCGCTCGGCGCGATGCTCAAGCTCGCGCCGGCCTCGATCCCCACGGCTTCGCCGATGGCCTCACCAGGCATCCATGCCGGGCAGGGGGCGAAAAAGGGTCGCGTCGCCATCCTCACCGGCTGTGCGCAATCCGTGCTTGATCCCGCCATCAACAAGACCACGATTTCGCTGCTGACCCGGTTAGGCATCGAGGTCGTGGTGCCGCCGGGCGAGGGCTGCTGCGGCGCGCTGGTGCATCATATGGGGCGGGAGCAAGCTGCCCTTGCGTCGGCCAGACAAAATGTCGACGCCTGGACACAAGCCATCGAGCAGGGTGGGCTCGATGCCATCGTCATCACCGCGTCCGGCTGCGGCACCACCATCAAGGATTATGGCTTCATGCTGCGGCTCGATCCGGCCTATGCCGACAAGGCCGCGCGCGTGTCGGCGCTGGCCAAGGACATCACCGAGTATCTAGCTGGTCTCGAGCTGCCCGAACCGGTGCGCAAGCCGGGCACCATCGTCGCCTATCACTCGGCCTGCTCGATGCAGCACGGCCAGAAGATCACCCGCCAGCCGAAGGAACTGCTGGCCAAGGCCGGCTTCATTGTGCGCGAGCCGCGCGAGGGCCATCTGTGCTGCGGTTCGGCCGGCACCTACAACATTCTGCAGTCCGAGATTTCGGCCAAGCTGCGCGACCGCAAGGTGAAAAACATCGAGGCGACGGGTGCCTCGATCGTTGCTACCGGCAACATCGGCTGCATCACGCAGATTGCTTCCGCCGCGAAGCTGCCGGTCGTGCACACGATCAAGCTGCTCGACTGGGCCTATGGCGGGCCAAAGCCGGAAGGTGTTCTGGACGAGAGTCTGATCGCCGCGGAATAGCCTGCCTGTCGCGGCGTTACTCCGCCGCCAGCCTGTCCGCCGTGCCGTAGGTCGCCTCGTAGAGCGCGCGCTGGCGGCTGAGCGCCACCATCGTGTTACGCAGCAGGATGGCGACCGTGATCGGGCCGACGCCGCCCGGTACCGGCGTGATCCAGGAGGCGACCTCGCGCACGCTGTCGGTGTCGACATCGCCGACGATGCGGCTGGAGCCGTCAGGGCCGATCTCGGAATTGATGCCGATGTCGATGACGGCCGCACCCGGCTTGACCATGTCGGCCTTGATCAGCCGCGGCTTGCCGACGGCGACGAACAGCGCGTCGGCGCGCCGCGCATGGGCGGCGACCGATCGCGTCATGTGGTGGCAGACCGTCACTGTCGCGCCTTCGCTCATCAACAGGAAGGCGATAGGCTTGCCGACGATTTCCGAATGGCCGACGATCACGACTTCCAGCCCCTTGAGGTCGAGGCCGGTCTCCTTGAGCAGCTCGACCGAAGCGGCCGCCGTGCAGGGGGCGAGGTCGAGCTGATTGTAGACGATGTTGCCGATCGAGGACGGATGCATGCCTTCGACATCTTTCAGCGGATGCACCGCCGCCTGCAGCGTCCTGATCGGGATATGCGCGGGAACCGGCCGCTGGATGATGATGCCGGTGACACGCGGGTCGGCATTCAGGCCGTGGATCGCCGCTTCCAGTTCGCCTGATGTGATGGTTGCAGGAAAGCGCCTTTCCTCGAAATCGATACCGGCCAATTGTGCCTTGGCGCGCTGGTTGCGCACATAGACGTCGACCGCATCGGTGTCGCCGACGGTGATCGAGATCAGCTTGGGCGGAAAACCCTCAGCTTTGGCAATCGCGGCATCCTCGCGGACGGCGGCGATGATGCGCTGGGCGACCGGGCCACCTCTGAGATAACGGCTGTCTTCGGACAGGGACATGGGTGAACTCTTTTGCTGGTTGCCGCCCACATAGCAAAAGAACATCGCCAATGGCAGCGCGAAAGCGAACCACCATGATTTTTGCGCGACGCGCCGGGAAACAGTGTTTCGTTACGCCTCAGGCCGTGGTCAAAACGGAAAGGGCAGCGCGGTTTCCCGTGCTGCCCTTCCTGACCGGCCGCATCCCCATACGACCCGTCCCCCGTTATCCCTAAACTGACCTCGAAAAGCGGTCTGCTTTGCCGGCCAAGTGATTCGCAGGAATTATATCACCTCGACCGTGGTTCCAACATTGACCCGTTCATAGAGATCGACCACGTCCTCGTTGCGCATGCGGATGCAACCCGACGACACCGCGCCGCCGATCGTCCACGGCTGGTTGGTGCCGTGGATGCGGTACTCGGTCGTGCCGAGATAGAGCGCGCGGGCGCCGAGCGGGTTCTCCATGCCTCCGGCCAGATAGGTCGGCAAATAGCGGCCCTTGGCGGCTTCGCGCTTGATCATCTGCGCCGGCGGGCGCCAGTCCGGCCACTCGCGTTTGTTGGTGATCTTGTGCGTGCCCGACCATTCGAAGCCCGGCTTGCCGGTGCCGACGCCGTAGCGCCGCGCCTTGCCGTTCTTCTCGATCAGGAAGAGGAAATTCTGCGTGGTGTCGATGACGATCGTGCCCGGCTTCTGCGCGCCGTCATAGTCGACCTCCTGCGGCAGGAAGATCGGGTTGATCTGCGGGCGCATGGCCATGCGTTTGGCCGGTGCCTGCACCGCTGCCGTCCGCACCCGGTCGGGCTGCGCCGCGCGCAGGCGCGGCTGTTGCTGCACCACCTGGCGGTTCTGGCGCACGATGCCGGGCGCCTGGCCAAGCTGCAGCACCCAGGGGGCGGAAAGGTCGGGGCTCACCATCACCGGCGGCCTGTCGGCGTAGCGATCGCCGGCGGTTGAGGGCGTGACGCCGGCGGCAAACACAGCCACGGCGCCGAGCACGGGAAACAGTACTGTCTTCATCGGAACGCACCTTGATCGTCTGATACAAAACGGGTGGAAACGTCCTCCCGGTTCGGCGATCATTGGCGCGCAAGCAGCAACCGAAACATGAATCGGAATGCGTAAAATGCGCAAGTGTCGGTAAACCTTTTGGTGTGGTTACCGCCGGGTTCAGGAATCTGGTAAAGCCGCAGTAAATGCAGCGCAAAAGCGCATTAACGGACGGATTTTGGCTTATGGACAAGGAAGACACCGGCCTGCTCGCCGGCCCCGACGGCGTCGCGCGCTGCTTCTGGCACGGCAATCTGCCCGACTATCTGCACTACCACGACCATGAGTGGGGACGGCCGGTGGCGGATGACCGCAGGCTGTTCGAAAAGATCTGCCTCGAAGGCTTTCAGTCGGGCCTGTCGTGGCTGACCATCCTGCGCAAGCGGGAGAATTTTCGGCAAGCCTTCGCCAATTTCGAATTCGACAAGGTCGCTGCCTTCACCGACAAGGATGTCGAGCGCCTGCTTGGCAATGCCGGCATCATCCGTCATCGCGGCAAGATCGTCTCGACCATCAACAACGCCAAGCGCGCCCGCGAAATGGCAGATGAATTCGGCTCGCTGGCCGCCTGGTTCTGGAAGTTCGAACCCGGCAAGGATGAGCGGCCAGAGACGGTCGATCTCGCGCACCTGCGCGCCAACCCGACCACGGCCGTCTCGGTGCGGATTTCGAAGGAGTTGAAGAAGCGCGGCTGGAGCTTCGTCGGCCCGACCACCGTCTACGCCTTCATGCAGGCGATGGGTTTGGTCAACGACCACCTCGAGGGCTGCGTCTGCCGCAAAGAGGTCGAGAAGCAGCGGAAGGCTTTCAAAAGACCAAAATAGGGCTCCCCACCTCGCCCTTGTGGGTAGGTCGCGCCGAAGGGGCGGGTGGGGGTAACTTCAGGTGCCGTTGGCGCTGGCCAGCACCAGGCCGGCGACAATCGCCACCACCGTGGCCACGGTCGGATAGATCACCAGCAGGCCGGTCATCAACGCGTCGCGCATGGATGGACCCTTGCCGGTGTCGGCCGGGACTTCGAACGGGCCGGCAGCCTGGCTGACCATTTTCGGGGCATGAATGTCGGCCGGGCGCAAGCGTGCGGGCAATTCGCCTGCATCGCTGTCGATGGCATGGAATCTTGCTGTGCTGGTCATCGCCGCGACCCCCTCATTTCGGCGCGTTTATCCCTGGCGATTGTGTCGGCACGATGCCGCGCGCATGGCGTGATTGTTTCATTTTCGATGCGGTTCTGTTTCAGGGTGCTTCGGTTCCGCCTTCTCTCGGCAGGGAGAGGCAAGGCTGCAAACCCTTGCCGCACAAAGCTGCATCGGTTAGGACACGCGCGCTGCGGAAATAGGAAATTTCCTATCGCACAGCGCCACGAAACACCGAGTACCCATCTCATGGCCGATAAATCGGAAAAGACGAAAGCGCGACTGCCGCGCGGTTTTGCCGACCGCAGCGCCGAGGACATCCGCGCCGTCGAGAAGATGATGGTGACGATCCGCTCGGTCTATGAGCTTTATGGTTTTGAACCGGCCGACCAGCCGTTGATCGAATACACGGACGCGCTCGGAAAATTCCTGCCCGACCAGGACCGGCCGAACGAAGGGGTATTCTCCTTCCAGGATGACGACGACCAGTGGCTGTCGCTGCGCTATGACCTGACCGCGCCGACGGCGCGCTTCGTCGCCGAGAATTACGAGCGCCTGCCAAAACCCTATCGCAGCTATCGCTCCGGCTGGGTGTTCCGCAACGAGAAGCCTGGTCCTGGCCGCTTCCGCCAGTTCATGCAGTTCGACGCCGACACGATCGGCACGCCTGGCGTGGCCGCCGACGCCGAGATGGCGATGATGATGGCCGACGTCATGGAAGCGCTGGGTATCAAGCGCGGCGACTACATCATCCGCGTCAACAACCGCAAGGTTCTGGACGGCGTTCTGGAGGCGATCGGCCTTGGCGGCGAGGAGAATACCGGCCGCCGGCTGACGGTGCTGCGGGCGATCGACAAGCTGGACAAGCTCGGGCCGGAAGGGGTGAAGCTTTTGCTTGGGCCGGGGCGCTGGGATGGCGGCAAGGAAGGCGAGGGCGACTTCGCCAAGGGCGCCGGGTTGAACAGCGGACAAGCCGAGGCGGTTCTTCTCGCGACAGCGAGGAATGCACATGCCGGCCAGGATACCATGGTCAGTTCGAACGCGGTCTACCAGGAAGGTGTCGGCGAACTGTCGACGATTGAGGCCCTGGTCAGGGCGGCGGGATATGGCGAAGACCGTATTGCCATGGACCGCTCGGTCGTTCGCGGCCTCGAATACTACACCGGCCCGGTCTTCGAGGCCGAGCTTCTGGCCGAAATCCCCAACGAGGACGGCCAGATCGTGCGCTTCGGCTCGGTCGGCGGCGGTGGCCGCTATGATGGCCTCGTCTCGCGCTTTCGCGGCGAGCCGGTGCCGGCGACCGGTTTCTCCATCGGCGTCTCCAGGCTGATGACCGCGCTGAAGAACCTCGGCAAGCTCGACAGCGCGGATGTAATCGCGCCGGTCGTGGTGTTGGTGATGGACAAGGATACCGACAGCCTCGGCCGCTACCAGAAGATGGTTTCGGAACTGCGTGCCGCCGGCATCCGCTCGGAAATGTACCTCGGCGGCGCCGGCATGAAAGCACAGCTCAAATATGCGGATCGCCGCGGCTGCCCGGTTGCAATCATCCAGGGCGGCGACGAGCGCGCCAAGGGCGAGCTGCAGATCAAGGACCTGATCGAAGGCGCGCGCATGTCGGCCGAGATCACCGACAACGCCGAATGGCGCGCCGCCCGCCCGGCGCAGGTGACGGTGGCGGAAAGCGAGCTGGTCGCGGAGGTGAAGAAGATTTTGGCGGCGCAGGCCGAGGAACGGTCTAAGTGACGAGCGCCGGCCTCTCTTGTCCTTCTCCCCTTGTGGGAGAAGGTGGCCTCGCGAAGCGAGGTCGGATGAGGGGTGTTCCAGGGAACACCAACGCCTTATTCCGTCCAGCACCCCTCATCCGTCTTGGCGCTACGCGCCAACCCACCTTCTCCCACAAGGGGAGAAGGGAAGGTGGCGCTTCATGACCTCCCGCTACCCCGCCATCGCAGCCGATATCACCAACCTCTTCGCCACGCGCAACACGCACGCCGTCGAGGTCGCCATATTGCAGCCGGCCGACCCGTTCCTCGACATGGCCGGCGAGGATTTGCGCCGCCGTATCTTCCTGACCGAAAGCGAAACGGGCCAGACATTGTGCCTGCGGCCGGAATTCACCATTCCGGTCTGCCTCGACCACATCCATTCGCAAGCCGGCACGCCGCGCCGCTATTCCTATCTCGGCGAGGTCTTCCGCCAGCGCCGTGAAGGCGGCAACGAGTTCTTCCAGGCTGGCATCGAGGATCTTGGCGATCGTGATACGGCGCAAGCCGATGCTCGCTCGCTGGCCGATGCGCATGCGCTGCTTGCCTTGGTGCTGCCCGGCCAGGCGCTGGCGATCACGCTCGGCGACCAGACCATTTTCGAGGCGGTGCTGGCAGCCCTTGGCCTGCCGCGCGGCTGGCGCATGCGTCTTGCCCGCGCCTTCGGCTCAGCGCCGATGCTTGAGGCGGCACTCGCCGATCTCGCCAATCCGCCGCGCAACGGCCAGCTCCCCGGCGCGGTCGCTGCTCTCGTTCTCGACGGTGATCTGGACGGTCTTTCCGCTCACATCGCCAGTGGCATGGAAGAGGCCGGCCTGTCGGCATCCGCCGGACGCCCGCCATCCGACATTGCGCGGCGGCTGATCGAGAAAGCCGAACTGCGCAGCGTGAGGCTGTCGAATGAAGCCTTCGCGGCGCTGAAGGGTTTTCTGGCGATCGACGTGCCGCTCGCCGGCGCGGCCGAGGCGCTGGCCTCCTTCGCCAGCGCTGCCGGGCTTTCGCTTGATACTGCGCTGGAGAAGTTCGCCGCCCGTGCCCAGGCGATCGAGGCGCACGGCCTGCCGGCCGGAAAAATCCGCTACGATGCCGCTTTCGGCCGGCCGCTCGATTACTACACCGGCCTGGTTTTCGAAATCGCGGCTGACAATGGCGACCGGGGCGACCGGCCGCTGGTCGGTGGCGGCCGCTATGACCGGCTGCTGACCTTGCTCGGCGCGAAAACGCCGATCCCAGGCGTCGGCTTTTCCGTCTGGCTCGACCGCATCGAGGCGTTGCGCGAGATGGCGCCATGATCACGCTGGCGATCCCGTCGAAAGGCCGCCTGAAAGAGCAGGCGCTGCACGTGCTGGCCAAAGCCGGCCTCACCGTCAGCCTGCCAGGTGATGAGCGCAAGTACCACGCCCGCGTCGAGGGCCTGGACAATGTCGAAGTGGTGTTCCTGTCGGCTTCCGAAATATCAGGCGAGATCGGCCAGGGCGCGATCGATCTCGGCATCACCGGCGAGGATTTGGTGCGTGAAAACCTCGCCGACTGGGAAACCCGCGCTGAAATCATCGCCCGTCTCGGCTTCGGCAGTGCCGATGTCGTGGTGGCCGTGCCCGACATCTGGCTCGACGTCGACACCATGGCCGACCTCGACGACGTCGCCGCCGACTTTCGCCAGCGCCACGGCAGGCGGCTGCGCATTGCCACCAAATACTGGCGATTGACCCAGCAATTCTTCTCGCAAAAACACGGCATCCAGGTCTACCGCATCGTCGAGAGCCTCGGCGCCACCGAAGGCGCGCCGGCGGCGGGGCTGGCCGATGTCATCGTCGACATCACCACCACTGGCTCGACGCTGCGCGCCAATCATCTCAAGGTGCTGGGCGACGGCCTTGTCCTGCGCTCGCAGGCCTGTCTGGTGGCGTCGAGGAAGACACGGGCGGCGGCGGATGAAGCGATCCTGCGCGATATTGCTGCGAAGGTAGCGGCAGCGGTCGGATAGCGGCGGGGCCTTCCCACACCTCCACTACCCCCGGGCTTCGAACCCAGCTTGACAAAAAGCTGACGGCGGCCAGCCCGGCGGCACAGGGCTCCGAACTCAGATTAACAAAAAGCTGACGGCGACCAGTGTTAGCAGCTTTTGTGCCGTTAGTTTCTTCGCGATAGGAATTTTTTCTTGACTCCGTGCCCTCAGCTATGGTACATATTTGTCCATGGTGCTGATTTGCGCCAGCGACCCGCCGCCCAGGCGGGTTTTTGCGTTTTGATGCTTCGCCAGCCAACGCGAGTCTCCGAAGCATCGTTGACCGGATCGGTGCTCTGCCACGACTATCGGCGGGATTTTCACCACCCCCTCGGGCTGATAGGCTCGGCCAGTCCCGGGAGGAGAGAGCGATGCCAGTCAATCTCGACGAGCTAAAGAACGCCAGCAATTTGCGTGGACGCGGAGCGCGCAATGGCGGTGTTTTCGTGGCACCCGTCGACGGCAAGGCGCATGTCTCGGGTGAGCGCAGCGTGCCGCTGCTCGACAAGACGATTCCCGCGCTACTTTCCGACACCGTCAGCAAGTACGGTACGCAAGATGCCGCCGTTTTCGTCGATCAGGACAAGCGCTTCACCTGGAGCGAACTGTCGGACACCGTCGATGCGCTGGCCGCCGGCTTCCTGGCGCTGGGGTTGGTAAAAGGCGATCGCGTCGGCATCTGGTCGCCCAACCGATGGGAATGGCTGGTGACGCAATTCGCCACCGCCCGCATCGGCCTGATCCTGGTCAACATCAACCCGGCCTACCGGCTGACCGAGCTGGACTACGCGCTGAACAAGGTCGGCTGCAAGGCGCTGGTCACGGCGGCCAAGTTCAAGACCTCCGACTATCTGGGCATGATCGAGACGCTGGCGCCGGAGATTGCCAAGGCCACGCCGGGCAAGCTCAAGGCGCAAAAACTGCCGGCGCTGAAGATCGTCATCCGCATGGGCGAGGACAACTCACCCGGCATGTTCAATTTTGGCGATGTATTGGCCATGGCCGGACGCGACGAGCATGACAGCCTCGACCGCATCTCGGAGGGGCTGAAACCGAGCGAGGCCATCAACATCCAGTTCACGTCAGGCACGACAGGGGCGCCCAAGGGCGCGACGCTGACCCACAACAACATCGTCAACAACGGCAATTTCGTCACCTCGGCGATCAAACTGACCGTCGACGACCGGCTCTGCATCCCGGTGCCGCTCTACCACTGCTTCGGCATGTCGATGGGCACGATGGGCTGCGTGTCGAAGGGCGCCACCATGGTTTTTCCGGGCGAGGGCTTCGATGCCGGCGCCACGCTGAAGGCGGTGGCGCAGGAACGCTGCACCGGGCTCTACGGCGTGCCGACGATGTTCGTAGCCCTCCTCGATCACCCGGATTTCCCGTCCTTCGATCTCTCCAGCCTGCGCACCGGCATCATGGCCGGCTCGCCATGCCCGATCGAGGTGATGAAGAAGGTGGTGTCGCTGATGCACATGGAAGAGGTGACCATCGCCTATGGCATGACCGAGACCAGCCCGGTCTCGTTCCAGAGCGGCGTCGACGACCCGCTGGAAAAGCGCGTCTCGACCGTCGGGCGCATCCACCCCCATGTCGAGGTCAAGGCGGTCGATGCCGATGGCGCCACCGTCGCCGTCGGCGCGCCGGGCGAGCTTTGCACACGCGGCTATTCCGTGATGAAGGGCTACTGGGACGACGAGGAGAAGACCCGCGAGGCGATCGACAGCGACGGCTGGATGCACACCGGCGATCTCGCCACCATCGACGCCGAGGGCTATTGCAACATCGTCGGCCGGGTCAAGGACATGGTCATCCGCGGCGGCGAGAACGTCTACCCGCGCGAGGTCGAGGAATTCCTCTACCGCCATCCCAAGGTCAAGGAGGTGCAGGTGTTCGGCATTCCCGACGCCAAATATGGTGAGGAGCTGTGTGCCTGGATCGTGCTCAAGCCCGGCCAGATCGTCACCGAGCAGGAAATCAAAAACTTCTGCGCCGGCCAGATCGCCCACTACAAGATCCCCCGCCATATCCGCTTCCGCAGCGAATTGCCGATGACGGTGACCGGCAAGCCGCAGAAGTTCCTGATGCGTCAGGCGATGGTCGAGGAACTGGGATTGGTGACGCAGAAGACGGCGTGAGTATAGGCTTTCCGCAAGGTTCGCAGAAACGCACGGGGCTTGAAATGAGTGGTTTCGCGCGATCGGTGACTTCTTATGCGATGCCGTTGGCCGCCTTGGTGATGGCTGTCGCAGTCAGAGCCAGCGGGCTGTCGGTAGACGAAGGTTCGCCGAGCGTCAGGATCCTCGTCGGAACGCTTTCGAGTGCGATCATGTTTATCACCATTTTCGTGGTGCTCGACCACGCCGAAGCGGTAGCTCGGCGTGTAGGGGAGCCTTACGGTACGTTGGTGCTGACTTTTGCCGTGACGGCAATCGAAGTGTCGATCATCGTTTCCATGATGCTGCATGGAGAAAACAACCCTACGCTTGCACGTGAGTCCGTCTTCTCGACGGTGATGATTACATCTACCGGCGTTGTCGGTACGTGTCTCACGCTTGGCGGCTGGCGCCATCGCAAGCAGGCAATCGTTCGGCAAGGGACCAGCGCATATCTGGCGGTTCTGGCCGCGCTGACCATCATGACGCTTATTCTGCCGACCTACACACGAACTACCGATCCTGGCACATTTTCAGCAGCTCAACTTGGTTTCGTGAGCGTGCTTTCGGTGCTGCTCTATGCAAGTTTTGTGTTCGCGCAAACTGTCCGGCACCGAGACGACTTTGTCGAAGGGCAGACGCACGGCGTTTCGCTGCGGACTGCCCCTCACGAAAGCATCTCTGCCAGCACTCTGCTCCTGTTAATCGGGCTGATTGGCATTGTAATGCTCGCCGAGCAAGTCGCCGCAAGTGTTGAAAATACGCTCGTTACCTACGAGGTGACACAGGCTGACAGTATTGTGGGGGCGTTGATCGCGGGGCTGGTTTTGATGCCGGAGGCCATTTCGGCGGTTCGCGCTTCCCTCAACAATGAGCTGCAACGCGGTTTGAATGTCGCGATGGGTTCGGCTTGCGCTACAATTGGTTTGACAATACCGGCGGTCGCAGCCGCCAGCCTGCTGACGGGAAGAGGGTTAACCCTGGGGCTTCCAGCGACTGACACAGTGCTTTTGATTTTAGCGCTCTTCATATGCAACGTGAGTTTTAGTACTGAAAGAACAACATTCTTGACGGGTACGGTTCATATCGTGGTATTTTTTACTTATTTATTTCTTATATTTGTACCATGAAGGCTTTGGTTCGAGCGGGCAATTACTGCACGAATGAGGCGGCTGCTATTGGTGACGCAGAAGACGGCGTGAGGGGGCAGGGTGCGACATCCCTCATAGCCTCACGCTGCGGATTTGAGGTGATCGATAAAGGCGCGCAGCTTCGGCAGGACCTGGCGCTTACCGGGATGATAAAGGAAGACGCCCGGCGTCGTCGCGGCGAAGCCGTCCAGCACCGATTTGAGTTTTCCCTGTTCTATCGGACCTTCGGCGACGGGTCGGGGCGTCTGGGCCAGCCCGATGCCCTGTATCGCCGCACCGAGCAACGTCGGATAGTCGTGCGCGATCAGCGGGCCTGAGACCATCGCCTCGATTGCCTCGTTGCCGTCGACGAAGGACCAGGGCGCGATGGCGCCGTTCGAGCGGCGCAAGCGCAGGCAGGCATGGTGGCGCAGATCCTCGAGGCGCTCGGGGCGGCCATGGTGCTCGAGATAGTCCGGGCTG
>NZ_JAMYSA010000059.1:0-40775 GCF_040321735.1 Mesorhizobium sp. M0293 | reverse complement strand
CCCCCCCCCCCCCCACCCCTATTGGGGGGCCGGGCCCCCCCCCCGCCCCCGGGGGGCCCCCGGCCCACCGCCCCCCCCGGCGCGGCGGGGGCCCCCCCCCCCCGGGCCCCTCTCCCGAAGGCCTGCGGCACCGAGGCGAACGCATGGGCTATGCCCTCAACTTCAACCTGATCTGGCGGCATTTCGACAAGCTGTGGGGCGGCCTGCTGCTCAGTCTCGAACTCGCCGTCATCTCGATCGCCATCGGCATCGTCATCGGGCTGGTACTGGCGGTCTGGTATGTTTCGGCCGGGCGCGTGGTGCGCACCATCATCGCCGCCTATGTCGAATTTATCCGCAACGTGCCGTTGATCCTGCTCGTCTATCTCGTCTTCTACGGCTTGCCGACAGTGGTCGATATCGCCTACAGCGCGCCGACCTCGTTTGTCGTCACGCTCTCGCTCTACAGCGGCGCGTATCTGGTCGAGGTGTTCCGCTCCGGGCTCGAGGCCGTTCCGCGCGGACAGCTGGACGCCGGCAAGGCGATCGGCCTGACGCCCTGGCAAAGGCTGCTCAACGTGCGCCTGCCGACGATGCTGCGCATCACGCTGCCGGCGTTGTCCAACACCTTCATATCGCTGTTCAAGGATACGTCCGTCGCGTCGGTCATCTCGGTGCCGGAACTGACCTACGGCGCCCAGTGGATCAACTTCAACACCTTCCGCATCGTCGAGGTCTATCTCGTGGTGACGGCGATGTATCTGGTGACCGGCTACGCACTGCTTTTTGCGCTTCGGCTTGTCGAGCGCCGGTTCAGGGCGGCGCGCTGACATGCTGACCCAGATCGCCTATGCCTTGCCTTTCCTCGCCCAGGGCTTTGCCCTGACACTGTGGGTATCCCTGCTGGTCGTGGTGTTTTCTCTGATCGCCGGCGTGATCATGGGCGTCGGTCTCGTTTATGGCCCCGTGCCGTTGCAATGGGCAGTGCGCATCTTCAGCGATACCATCCGCGGGATACCGATCCTGGTGCTCATCTTCTTTGTCTATTACGGCCTGCCGGCCGTCGGGCTTCATCTCCCATCCTTCTGGGCTGCCGTGCTGGCGCTGACCCTGTTCAAGACGGCGCAGGTCGTCGAATATCTCAGGGGTGCGGTCGGCTCCATTTCGAAGGGTCAGTCCGAGGCGGCAATGGCGATCGGACTGACCTTTCGCCAGCGTCTGGCCTACGTCATCTTCCCGCAGGCGTTCAGGCGCTTCCTGCCGCCCTGGATCAATGGCGTCACCGACGCGGTCAAGGGCAGCGCCCTGGTGTCGCTGCTCGGCATCACCGATCTGATGCAGGCCATCAATCAGGTCATCGGCCGCACGTATGAGGCGATGCCGCTCTACCTCCTCGGCGCGCTCATCTATTTCGCGGTCAATTATGCCCTCTCGTTCGCCAGCCGGCGGCTCGAGCGGCGTTTCTCCTTCATTCGGGATTAGCAATGTCCACAGGTTCGAACGACACCCCGGCGCTTCTCGACATCCGCGACGTCTCCAAAGCCTTTGGAACCGTCCAGGTCCTGCGTTCGGTCAGCCTGCGGGTGGCGCGCGGCGAGGTGGTGACCGTCATCGGCCCCTCCGGCAGCGGCAAGACCACGCTGCTGCGTTGCGTCAACTTCCTCGAAAGCTACGACAGCGGCTCGATCCGCATCGACGGCAAGGAGGTCGGCTTTCGCGAAACCGGAGCCCGCCAGCGCCGCAGCGAACGCGATCTGGCCGCGATGCGCGCCGAAACCGGCATGGTGTTCCAGAGCTTCAACCTCTTTCCGCACCTGACTGCCGCCGGCAACATCATGCTTGGTCTAACCAAGGTGCGCGGCAAGAGCAGAGCGGAGGCCCGCACCATCGCCGAACACTGGCTCGGCCGGGTCGGCCTCGCTCACAAGGCCGACAGTCTGCCCGCGGAACTGTCCGGCGGCCAGCAGCAGCGTGTCGGCATTGCCCGCGCCGTGGCCATGGGGCCGAAGATCCTGCTTCTCGACGAGATAACCTCCGCGCTCGACCCGGAGCTGGTCGGCGAAGTGCTCGAGGTCGTGCGCAGCCTGGCCGAGGACGGCATGACGATGGTGATGGTCACGCACGAAATGGCCTTTGCCCGCGATGCCTCGAGCCGCATCGTCTTCATGGCCGATGGCGGCGTCAGCGCGGCGGGCCCGCCCGCCGAAATCCTGGCGGCGGATACCGACAACGAGCGCCTGCGCACCTTCCTGGCACGTTTCCGCGCCTCGCATTTCTAGAACGGGACAGCGAGCGCTGTCGCAAGGAGCCTTCTTTCATGACGCCTTATATCCGGCTCGCCGCGTTGGGCCTGACGCTGCCCGAGCCGCCGACCCCGATCGCCAATTTCGTCACCCATGCCGAAAGCGGCCGGCTGATCTTCCTGTCCGGTCAGGGGCCGCTGCGGACCGACGGCACGTTGTTCACCGGCAAGGTGGGAGATGATGTCACCGTCGAGGAGGCCTATGGCCATGCCCGCCTCACCGGCCTCAATCTGCTCGCCGTCATGCATGCAGCCACCGGCGACCTTGGCCGTATCGTGCGCATCGTCAAACTGCTCGGCTTCGTCAACGCGATACCGACCTTCAGCGACCACCCGAAAGTGGTCAATGGCTGTTCAGACCTGTTCGCCGATGTATTCGACACCATCGGCGGCCATGCCCGCTCGGCGATCGGCGTCGGTTCCTTGCCCGGAAACATCACCGTCGAAATCGAGGCGGTCGTCGAGATCGCCGCCTGACCCGCTAGAAATGGAATCCGAGAGATGAAAACCACGTCCACCGACGGCTCCAACACCACGATCCGCGAACGGCTCGGCCTTCGCCCGATCATCAACGTCTCCGGCACGATGACGGCGCTCGGCGCGTCGATCATCGTCCCGGAAGCGATCAGCGCCATGTCCGAAATAGCCTCGCAATGGGTCGAGATGGACGATCTGCAGCGTGCCGCAAGCACGATCGTCGCGCGTCTCACCGGCGGCGAGGCCGGTTTCATCACCGCTTGCTGCGCCAGCGGCATCACCATGGCGATCGCCGGTGCGATGACGGGAACCAATTTGCTCGCCATCGAACGCCTGCCGGACGACACCGGAGGGCTGAAATCGGAGGTCATCGTCCAGCTCGGCCACATCGTCAACTACGGCGCGCCGATCGACCAGTCGGTCCGCGTGGCCGGCGCAAAGGTCGTGCCGGCCGGCACCGTCAGCGTCACGCAGGACTACCACGTGCGCCAGGCGATCAACGAGCGCACGGCGGCGGGTCTCTATGTCGTCGCCCATCACACCGTGCAGTACGGCATGCTGTCGCTGGAGGAATTCTGCGAGATCTGCCACGCCAGGGGTGTCCCGGTCATCGTCGACGCGGCTTCCGAATATGATCTGCGCGGCTTCCTTGCGCGCGGCGCCGACATTGTCATCTACAGCGGGCACAAATTCCTGAGCGGACCGACCAGTGGCATCGTCACCGGGCGCAAGGATCTGGTTCGAGCCGCCTATCTGCAGAACCGCGGCGTCGCGCGCGCCATGAAGGTCGGCAAGGAAAGCATCGCCGGCACCATGGCCGCACTGGAAGCCTGGGAAAAGCGCGACCACGCCGGCATCCGCCGGCGCGAAGAGGCGGCGCTGAACCTGTGGAAAGACGCGTTGCAGGGGTTGCCGGGCATCGTCGCGCAGATCATCCCCGACCCGACCGCCAACCCTCTGGACCGGCTGCAGATTTTTGTATTGCCCGAAAGCCGGTTCTCGGCGGCCGGTCTCACCTCGGCATTGGCGACGGGCTCGCCGCCGATCATCGTGCGCAACCATGAAGTGGAGCGCGGCCATTTCTTCCTCGACCCCTGCAACCTTCATCCCGGCGAGGCCGAGATCGTCGCCGAACGTCTGCGCGCCATGCTGACCGCGGCCGAGCGGCCCGCCAATGCCATGAGACCTGCCCGCAAGGATTCATCCGGCGTCCTGCGCTGGCCGGATTGAAACGCCAGGTAGACCATCACCTGAAAATGCGCCGGCCGCGATCGGCGCGCGCCATCACGCGACCGCTCCCCTGACGGGTTCTATGGCCAGGACGTCGGCCAGGAGACTGCCGGCTCCGCCTTTGCGCGGCTCAGCCCGGCCGCCGACGAGGCCAGACAGTCGCCGACCTTCAAAAGAATAACTTTACAAATATTTTAGTATGTGTGAAGTTATGACTATTGAAGGGTCGATCATGACAGCCAATCGCTTCGCCACGCGTCTGAATTCCTTTGCCTCGCGACCACAGGCCGAATGGCGCGACCTCTCCGGCAAGCCGTCGCTGCTGCAGATGGCGGCGCGCGCCGCCAAGGTTGCCGGACTGACCGACCTCGATCTGAACTACCCCGACCATGTCAGCGAAAAGCCTGCTGAAATCGCCCGCAAACTCGGCGACCTCGGCCTTTCCATCAATGGCTTCGCCATGCGCTACTACTCCAACCCGGCCTTCAAGCTCGGCGCTTTCACCAATCCGGACCCGGCGGTACGCCGCGAGGCCATCGACCTGACCAAAGCGGGAATCGACGCCGTGCGCGAGGCGGGCGCCAAACTGATGACGCTGTGGCTCGGCCAGGACGGCTTCGATTACGCCTTCCAGGCTGACTATGCCTCGCTCTGGCAACACGAAATCGATGGCATTCGTGAAGTGGCCGCGCATGACCCCGACTGCCAGATCAGCCTTGAGTACAAGCCCAATGAGCCGCGATCCTATAGCCTGATGCCGGACGCAGCGACGACCTTGCTGGCGATCCGTGACGTCGGCCTGCCCAATCTCGGCGTCACGCTCGATTTCGCCCATGTGCTCTATGCCGACGAGCAGCCGGCCTTTGCCGCAGCCCTGGTGGCGCGTCACAGCAAGCTGCTCGGCGTGCACCTCAACGACGGTTACGCCAAGCGCGACGACGGCCTGATGGTCGGCGCGGTGCACACGCTGCAGACCATCGAGCTGCTCAGGCAGATCCGCAGGGACGGCTATGCCGGCGCCATCTATTTCGACACATTCCCCGACATGACCGGGCTCGACCCGGTGCGCGAATGCGAAGTCAACATCGCCACCGTCAAGCGCATGCTGCGCGTCGTCGACCGGCTGGAGCAGGACAATCGCCTGTCCGCCGCCATCGACGGTCAGGACGCGGTGACGTCGCAAGCCATCATCCAGGAAATCATGCTCGGGCCGGACAGCTGAGGCATCCGAGCCATCGCCGTTTTCAACAAGGGAGGAATACAATGAAACTTCTGCTTGCCACCGCTACCGCCGCACTGATGGCATTATCCATCGGCTCGGCCTTTTCCGCTGATCCCGCGCCGCTCAATTCCGATACGGAAAAGGACCGCATCGACTGGTCGCAGGTCGAGGCCAAGTTCGGCACGTTCCCCAAACTGCCCGAAGGAACAAAGGCGGGCGCGGTTTCCAAGACGCTGACCAATGAATACTGGCGCTCGCTGGGCGAGGGCTACAAAGCGTTCGGCGAGAAGGTCGGCGTGCCTGTCGTCTACCAGGCGGCGCAGAGCGAAGGCGACCAGCTCGGCCAGCTCACTATCGCGGAAGGCCTGGTGACGCAGGGCTACAACGTTCTGCTGGTCTCGCCGCAGACCGATGCCAATCTGCAGCCGATCATGGAGCAGGCCAAGGCCGCCAATGTGCCGGTGGTCAACGTCAATGACGCGGTCATCCCGCAGGCCGAGCACTATGTGGGCAATGTCCAGCGCGACAATGGCGTGCGCGTCGCCAAATGGTTCATCAAGAATCGTCCGGATGGCGGCAAGGTCGCCATCGTCGAAGGCCAGGCCGGCGTCTATGCAGCCGTGCAGCGCACCGATGGCTTCAAGTCCACCATCACCGAAGGGGGCAAGTTCGAGGTCGTCGCCAGCGTTCCCGGCAATTGGGACCGCCAGACCTCCTATGATGCGGCCACCAACATCCTGCAGCAGCACCCCGACCTGATCGGCTTCTATGCCAACAATGACGGCATGGCGCTGGGCATTGTCGAGGCGGTCAAGGCTGCCGGCCTGCAGGACAAGGTTGCCGTGTTCGGCACCGACGGCATTTCCGACGCCTATGCCTCGATCCGTGCCGGCGAACTGACCGGCACGGTCGACAGCTTTCCGGTGCTGACCGGCGAAGTGGCACTGGAAACGGCGCTGCGGCTAGTGGCCGGACAAAAGCTGCCGCGCGTCGTTGCCACGCCGCAGGCACTGATCACCAAGGACAATGCCGACCGCTATTCCGGCACCGGCGCGCGCAAGGCACTGCTCGAGGATGCCGCTGCGGGCCAGTAGAGCCAATCGACGGGGTGCCGGCCAGAGCAATTCGCTCCCGGCCGGCACCGTTGCCCGGAGATAGAACCCAATGTCACCCCGGCTGCAATTCCAGGGCATTTCCAAGCTGTTTCCGGCCGTCCGGGCGCTCAACGACGTGTCGTTCTCGGTCAGTGCCGGTGAAATCCACGGTCTGCTCGGCGAGAACGGCGCCGGCAAGTCGACGCTGCTGCGCATCCTGTCGGGCGTCTACAGGCCGACGGCCGGAAGCGTCCTTATCGACGGCAAGCCGGTTACGCTCGCCAATCCGGTCGCGGCGCGCGCGGCGGGCGTCGCCATGATCCATCAGGAACTGCAGCAGGTGCCGCGCCTCAGCGTTGCCCAGAACATGTTCCTTGGCCATCCGCTGACGCGCGGTATCTTTGTCGCCCGGCGCGAGCAGGAGCGTCGCGCGGCCGAGGCTCTGGCGGCAATAGACCCCTCCATCGACCCAGCCGCTCCACTCGGCACGCTGAAGGTGGCGCAGCGGCAGATCGTCGAGATCGCCCGCGCGCTGCTCGACCGCGCCCGCATCGTCGCCATGGACGAGCCGACATCGAGCCTGACGCCGAGCGAATTCGAACGGCTGGCGCATGTCATCACCGGCCTCGCTCGCGACGGCGTCGCCGTCGTCTATGTCTCGCACAAGCTGGATGAGGTGTTCGGCATCTGCCGGCGCGCCACCATCATGCGCGACGGCGGCGTGGTCGATTCCGTCGATCTGAAAGAGCTGTCGGAGAAAGCGGTCGTGGCGATGATGGTCGGCCGCGAACTGGCGCAGGAACACCATAGCTCCCATGCCTCGGACGAGGTGATGCTGAGCGCACGCGGCCTCTCCTCGGCGACGAAGGTGCGCAACGTGTCGTTCGATCTGCATCGCGGCGAGGTGCTGGGCATTGCCGGGCTGGTCGGATCCGGCCGCACTGAACTTTTGCGGCTGCTGGCGGGCGCGGATCGCGCCACGGCCGGGACGATCGCCATCGACGGCAAAGCGACGCGCTTCGCCAGCCCGCGCGACGCGATTGCCGCCGGCATCGGCCTGGTTCCGGAGGAGCGCAAGCGCGAAGGCATCGTGCCGCTGCGCTCGATCACCAGCAACATGGCGCTGGCTTCCATGGGTGTGTTCGCGTCGCGCGGCCTCATCGATCACACCAGGTTGAAACAGGTGGCAGTCGACAAGATGGGCCGCGTCAATCTGCGCCCATTCCTGCTCGACCGGCCGATCCGCCTGTTCAGCGGTGGCAACCAGCAAAAGGCGATCATCGGCCGCTGGCTGGCGGCCGGAACACGCATCCTCTTGTTCGACGAACCGACGCGCGGCATCGATGTCGGCGCCAAGGCGGAGATCTATCACCTGATCGAGGAACTCGCCGCCGAAGGCCATGCGGTGATCGTCGTCTCCTCCGAGCTTCCCGAGGTGATCCGGCTCGCCGACCGCGTGCTGGTCATGCGCGACGGCACGATCGCCGCCGAACTCCACAGCGACGATATCAGCGAACAGGCAATCGCGGCACACGCCATCCCGCAGACACAGACGCCGGCCGCACAGCCGGCAAGGCAGTAGGTGAAGGATATGTCGGATACCACTCTGGTGCAGCCACGGGCCGAATTCCTGCGCGGGATTTCCATGCGCGATGCCGGCACGCTGATCGGCCTTGTCGTGATCCTCGCCGTCTTCGGAGCGCTGGTGCCGGGCTTCTTTGCCGAGCGCAACCTGATCAACATCCTGCAGCAGTCGAGCATCAATGCCTGTCTGGCGCTGGGCATGACGCTGGTCATCATCTCCGGCGGCATCGACCTGTCGGTCGGGCCGACGGCAGCGCTCTCGGCCGTCATCTCGGCCTCGATGATGGTCGCCGGCGTGCCGTTTCCGCTCGCCATCGCCACCGGCTTCGCCATTGGTCTTGCGTGCGGCCTCATCAACGGCGTGCTCGTCGCCTATGTCGGGCTGCAGCCTTTCATCGTCACATTGGGTACACTCAGCACATACCGGGCACTGGCGCTGATCTATACCGGCGGCAATCCGGTGCTCGGCCTGCCGGCAGGCTTTCGCGCCGTCTTCAACGGCTCGCTGTTCGGGCTGCCGCTGGCGGTTATCATCGTCGCCTTCGTGGCGATCGTCGCCTGGGTCGTTTTGAAGAAGACTCCCTTCGGCGAATATCTGCTCGCCGTCGGCGGCAATGAGGAGGCTGCTTACATCGCCGGCGTGCCGATCGCCCGCACCAAGATCGCCGCCTACATGATCTCCGGCCTGCTGGCAGCCCTTGCCGCGCAAATCCTGATCGGCCGGCTCGGTGCCGCCGAGCCCATCCTCGGCAACCTCTGGGAACTCGACGCCATCGCCGCTGCCGCCATCGGCGGCGCCTCGCTGATGGGCGGCAAGGGCAGTATCGTCGGCACCATCCTGGGCGCCGTCATCCTCGGCGCCATGCGCAACGGTTTGACGCTGATGAACGTGCAGTCCTTCTATCAGCTTCTGGCAACTGGTCTTATAATCCTCGCCGCGATGCTTATCGATCGCGTGACGAGGGGGCGTGGATGACCTTGAGCGGGCTGGACCTGAAAGCGGTAGGACCGCGCATCCGCATGATGATGCCGCATCTCACCCCGCTGGAGGCGAAGGTGGTGGAAACCGTCTTCGGCCGTCGCGGCTTTGACGAGAGCATCCCGCTGAAGCAGATCGCCGAGGAGGCCGGCGTGTCGGAAGCAATGGTGGTCAAGATCGCCAAGAAGCTCGGCTTTTCCGGCTATCGCGACTTCCGCACCGCCGTCTATGAATACAGCCGCCTGCCGACCGCCGAGATGCATCAGGAACTGTCGTCGGACGACAGTTCGGCCGAGATTGTGCAGAAGGTGTTTCGCACCTCCATCCAGGCACTGGAGGAGACGCTGGCGATCCTCGACATTGAGGATTTCGACCGCGCCGCCGATCTTCTCTATCGTGCGAAGAACCGGGATTTCTACGGTGTCGGCGGCTCGGCGCAGATCGCGCGCGACGTCTCGCACAAATTTCTGCGCATCGGCATCCGCGCATCCGTCTACGACGATTCGCACATGATGCTGATGTCGGCCTCGTTGCTCGGCGGCGACGACATCGCCGTCGGCTTCTCGCATTCGGGCAACACCTCTGCCGTCATCGACGCCATCCAACTGGCCCGCAAGAACGGTGCCCGCACGCTGGCCATCACCAATTACGACAACTCGCCGCTGGCCTCAGTCGCCGACATCGTGCTGTGCTCGACCGCGCAGGGCTCGCCGCTGATGGGCGAGAACGCGGCGGCGCGGATCGCCCAGCTCAATATCCTCGACGCGCTGTTCGTCGCCGTGGCGCAGCGCGACTACCAGGCGGCGGAGCGCAACCTCGGCCGCACCATGTCGGCGGTGGCATCGAAACGAAAAGACCGGGGCTCATGAGGACACCGCCGCTGGTCACCGTGTTCGGCAGCCTGCACTACGACATCATGGTCGACGCCCCCGACCGCCCGCGCAAGGGCGAGACGGTGGCCGGCCATGCCTGGCACCCGAAATGTGGCGGCAAGGGCGGCAACCAGGCCGCGTCGGCGGCAAGGGCCGGGGTGCGGGCGGCGATGATCGGAGCGGTTGGCGACGATGATTTCGGGCGGGCGTTGCTGGCCAATCTCGATCGCGCCAGGCTCGACCGCCGCTTCGTACGGGTGGCCGCTGGCGCCGGCTCCGGAATGAGCGTGGCGATCTTCGACCAAGGCGGCGACTATGGCGCGGTGATCGTCTCGGGCAGCAATCTCACGCTGGGCGATGCCGATATTGCCGCCGCTTCCGAAATGCTGTCCCAAACGGCGGTGCTCCTATTGCAGAACGAAGTGCCGGAAGCCGCCAACATTGCCGCCGCACGCGCGGTCAAGGCGCAGGGCGGCCGCATCGTGCTCAACGCGGCCCCGGCGCGCAAACTCTCCGGCGAGTTGACCGCGCTGGTCGACATATTGGTGGTCAACGCCATCGAGGCGGAGTTCCTGGCCGGCATGGCGGTGGTCGAGACGCTGGACGGCGCCGCGCAAACCGCGCGGCTGCTGGCCGATCTTTGGCCTGTCGCGATTGTCACGGCGGGCGGCGAAGGCGTCGCCTGTTGCGAGCGGACCGGCGAGGCCTTCGCGCTGCCGGCCATCCCGGTCAAGGTCGTCAGCACGCATGGCGCCGGCGATGAATTCGTCGGTGCGCTGGCCGCGGGGCTTGCCCGTGGGGAGACCATGCAAGCGGCCGTCACCGCCGCCAATGCAGCTTCGGCCTTGCTGGTCTCGACACCCGAGGCCGAGCGCGACGGCATCTGACAGACTGGTTTCCGCCTCACCAAACCACTGCGGCCGCCGCCTATCCTTGCGGCTTGGCGCGAATTCCGCTAAGGCGCGCCTTTGTCGCCGGGGAACACAGACTTGGACGATCAACGCGCCGATGTCGCCATCATCATGGGCAGTCAGTCCGACTGGGCGACGATGCGCCATGCGGCCGAAACGCTGGAAGCACTCGGCATCCCGCACAAGCGGCTGATCATCTCCGCTCATCGAACGCCGGACCGGCTCTATGATTTTGCCAAAGGCGCCAAGGCGGCCGGTTACAAGGTGATCATCGCCGGCGCCGGCGGTGCCGCGCACCTGCCCGGCATGACAGCGGCGATGACGCCGCTGCCGGTGTTCGGCGTACCGGTGGAATCGAAGGCGCTCTCCGGCCAGGATTCGCTACTGTCCATCGTCCAGATGCCCGCCGGCATTCCCGTGGGGACGCTGGCCATCGGCAAGGCCGGTGCCACCAACGCAGCCCTTCTGGCCGCCGCCGTGCTGGCGCTGAACGATGACAAGCTCGCCGTCCGTCTGGATGCCTGGCGCGCCGCGCAGACCGCCAAGGTCGCGACCGAACCGGCGGACACACCGTGAGCCTGCTCGCTGGATCGACCATCGGCATCATTGGCGGCGGCCAGCTCGGCCGCATGCTGGCTGTTGCCGCCGCCCGCCTCGGCTACCGCACGGTGGTGCTGGAGCCGCAAGCGGATTGCCCGGCGGCGCAGGTCGCCAACCGGCAGATAACGGCTGCCTATGACGACCCAGCAGCCCTTGCCGAACTGGCAGCGTCGAGTTCCGTCGTTACCTACGAGTTCGAGAACGTGCCGGTTGCGGCCGCCAGCGCGCTTGCCATCCAGGTTCCGGTTTATCCGCCGGCGCGGGCGCTTGATGTGGCGCAAGACCGGTTGAGCGAGAAGACATTCCTCAATGCCATCGGCATTGCCACCGCGGATTTCCACGCCGTCGACAATGATGACGAACTGACGGCAGCACTGAAAGCATTCGACGGCAGCGGCATCCTGAAGACGCGCCGCATGGGCTATGACGGCAAGGGCCAGCGCATCTTCCGCAACATGGAAACGGGCGGTTTCGCCGGCACCTGCGAGGCGATGGGCAATGTGCCGCTGATCCTGGAGTCCTTCGTGCCGTTCGAGCGCGAGATCTCGGTGATCGCGGCGCGTGGGCTGGACGGCGCGGTCGCCGCCTACGATCCGGCCGAGAATGTCCATCGCAACGGCATTCTCCACACATCGACCTTGCCGGCCGCCATCATGCCCGAAACGGCGGAAGCGGCGCGAGCAGCGGCATCGAAGATCCTGTCGGCGCTGAACTATGTCGGCGTCATCGGCGTCGAGTTTTTCGTGCTCGCCGACGGCTCGCTGCTGGCCAACGAGATCGCGCCGCGCGTGCACAATTCCGGTCATTGGACGGAGGCAGCCTGCATCGTTTCGCAGTTCGAGCAGCATATCCGCGCGGTTGCCGGCCTGCCGCTGGGAAGCCCGGACCGCCATTCCGACTGCGTGATGGAGAACCTGATCGGCGACGATGTGCTGCGTGTTCCGGCCCTGCTTGCCGAACCGGATCTGATGCTGCATCTCTACGGCAAGGCCGAGGCGCGGCCCGGCCGCAAGATGGGCCATTTCACCCGGATCGGCCGTCGCGCCTGATAACGCCGTCTATTGCACCTCGTCGCTCTCGTCCTCGTCGGGACTGGCGCAACTCACATCGCCTTCCTCGCAATTGGCCAACGCGGCAAGCTGCTTGACGCGATCATTCGTCAATCTGGTCAGGCATTGCGAAACCTCCATCGGATGGATCGAGCCGCCCTCACTGGCGGCGGTGGAATGGGCGCACTCGGCGTCGCGAAAAGCGATCCAGGCGCGTTGCGCCACCTGCAGCAATCTCTTGCTGTTGGCGTCATCCGCGCTGATGAGGTCCTGGTAGGCCGTGTTGAGCCTGGCGTCGGCCGCTTGGTAATCCTCGCCGGCACAGATGTTCATCATCTGCTGGCCGTCGTCGCTGCGGTCGCACTCCTGCGCGCGGGCAGCCGAGGCCCCCGCCAGTAGGACAAGGCAGGCGGACAGGAAAAATCGGCGCATAGTCATCCCCAAATCACTTCATGGCGGCAGCATCATCCCAGCCGGTCCGGGGCCGCGCAATGCCGCCAGGTGGAGATGGCGGATATTTGATGATAGGGATGAATCACATCCGCTATTGACGCTTGCGGTTGACACGGACAAGGCTCCTCGTTTATGAGCCACCCACAGTTCAAAGGCGCGTCTTCTGGCGCGCCTTAAAATTTCGACCCGGACAGGGTCCACACCGACAGGCAAGACCATGAAGATCAAGAATTCGCTCAAGGCGCTGAAGGCGCGTCACCGCGACAACCAGCTGGTTCGCCGCAAGGGCCGCATCTACATCATCAACAAGACCGCCCCGCGCTACAAGGCACGCCAGGGCTGAGTTTAGGGCTGGAGGCTGTTGCCTCCGCCTGTTGATGCTTGTTGCCCGCCTGCCGGCCCCTTCACGCCAAATTCAGTTTGACGTTCCGCCGCCCGGGATTAGAGTCCGGCGATGCGGATTCTTTTTGCATTTTTGACATCTCTGCTTGTTTCCGGTGCCGTTTATGGCCCGGCGCGGGCGGATGATGCTGTCGCTCCGCCGGCCACCCAGAACGCGCCACCGGTGGCAATGACGAAACAGGCCCGTCTCGACCAGCTGTTCGGTGACCTGAAGCGTGAGCGCAACGAAAAGGCAGCCGAGCGCATTGCCGGCAACATCTGGAATGAGTGGTCCCAGTCCGGCAGCGCCTCGATCGACCTGATGATGCAATGGTCGCAGAAGGCAGTCGAAGGCCAGAAATTCGACGTTGCGCTCGATTTCCTCGACCAGGTCGTGACCTTGCAGCCGACCTACGCCGAAGGCTGGAATCGGCGCGCCACCGTGCATTTCATGATGAAAAACTACGGCAAGTCGATGTCCGACATCGATCATACGCTGCAACTCGAGCCGCGCCATTTCGGCGCGCTCTCCGGCCTGGCGCAGATCATGGCGCTGACCGGCCACAAGCAATCGGCACTCGAGGCCTGGCAGAAGGTTCTGGCGATCTATCCAATGATGCGCAGCGCCCAGGACCAGGTCGGCACGCTTTCGGAAGAGCTTGCTGGAGAAGGCATTTAAGGGAATAGGCAGTAGGGATTAGGCAGTAGGCGCAGATCGCGTTACGCACATTCCTACTGCCTACTGCCTATTCGCTACTGCACAACTTATCCCCCTCCACCCCCGTATCTCTCCCCATGAACCTGATCTACGCTGCCCTTGCCTTTCTGATGGCGCTTGTCTTCGGCTTTGTCGGCGTCACCCGCGCCGGCTCATGGCTGATCGAACGTCGCAATCCGTCGATTGGCGAGTTTGCCGACATCGATGGCGCCCGCATCCACTATGTCCATATTCCGGGGCCCGCTAACGCCGAATTGCCGCCGATCGTCTTCGTCCACGGCGCCAGTGCCAATCTCAGGGATCAGATGCTGCCGCTGCGGCCATTGCTCGAAGGCCGCGCCGAAATGCTGTTCTTCGACCGGCCAGGCCACGGCTGGTCGGGTCGTGGTCCCGGCAACAACGAGGACCCGTCGGCGCAGGCCAACACCATCGCCGCGCTGATGGACCGTCTCGGCATCAGGAAGGCTGTTGTCGTCGGCCATTCCTTCGGTGGTGTGGTGACATCGGCGTTCGGCCGCGAGCATCCCGACAGGACGCTCGGCCTGGTCTTTCTGGCACCGGCAACCCATCCATGGCCGGGCGGCGCAACCTCCTGGTACTATGATCTGACGACCATTCCGGTGATTGGCTGGCTGTTTTCCGAGACGCTGACCTATCCGACGGGAACGCTGCGGATGGAAGACGCCACGACCTGCGTCTTCTCGCCCAACAAGGTGCCGGACAACTATGTTGCCGTGGCTTCGATCCCGCTAGTGCTGCGGCCATCGGCCTTTCGCGCCAACGCCACCGATGTCGCCGGGCTCTATCGCTACGCCCTTGGCGCCGCACCGCACTACAATCAGATCAAGGCCCCAACCGTGGTCATTTCGGGTGATCGCGACAAGGTCGTCTATGCGCAGATTCACTCGATCGGCCTCCAGCGCGACATACCGGGCGCCCAACTCATCTGGGTGCACAATCTCGGCCACAAGCCGGACTGGATTGCGCCCGACCTGGCCGTCGGCGCCATCGAGAAGGTCGCTGGCAAGAAGATCGACCTGCAGGCAATGGCCAAGACAGTGGAAGCGCGCATTGCCGGCGATGCTTATGGCGCCGGCAGATGCGCTGATATCAAGGTGCCGCAGGCCGAACTCGCGCCGACCTGATCACGCCTGCCGGTTCGGACGGTCGATCTAACGGCTAGTCTGCACGTCCGATCCGACATAGGCGATGCGCAGCATATTGGTCGAGCCTGGCGTCCTCAGCGGCACACCGGCTGTGATGATGACGCGGTCGCCGGGCTTGCCGAAGCCTTCCTCGAAGGCGATGCGGCAGGCGCGGTCGACCATGTCGTCAAGATCGATTGCGTCGGGTGAGACGACGCAATGCGTGCCCCATAGCAGCGACAGCCGCCGCGCCGTGTTGACGATCGGCGACAGCGCGATGATCGGCACTTGCGGACGCTCGCGGGCGGCGCGCAGGCCCGTGGTGCCGGATGCCGTATAGGTGATGATCGCCGACAGCTTCAGCGTTTCGGCGATCTCACGCGCAGCCAGCGAAATGGCGTCGGCACCGGTCGCTTCCGGCTCGGAACGCTGGGCGTTGATGATGCCGGCATAGGTCGGATCGGTTTCGACCTTGGTGGCGATACGGTTCATCATCGCCACGGCTTCGACGGGATAGGCGCCCGCCGCCGATTCCGCCGACAGCATGATGGCATCGGCGCCTTCGAAGACTGCGGTCGAAACATCCGACACCTCGGCGCGGGTCGGCACGGGTGCTGTGATCATCGATTCCAGCATCTGTGTCGCAACCACCACCGGCTTGCCGGCGCGGCGCGCCGCGCGCGTGATCTGCTTCTGGATGCCAGGCACCGCCTCGAGCGGCATCTCGACGCCGAGATCGCCGCGGGCGACCATCAGCGCGTCGGACAGTTCGATGATCTCGGCCAGCCGGGCGACAGCCTGCGGCTTTTCGATCTTGGCCATGATCAGCGCCCGGCCGCGCGCGATCTTGCGCGCCTCGGCCAGATCCTCCGGCCGCTGCACGAAGGACAACGCAACCCAGTCTACGCCTGTGGCCAGCACGGCATCGAGATCCTTGCGGTCCTTCTCGGTCAGCGCACCAACCGGCAGGTCGGTGTCGGGCAGACTGACGCCCTTCTTGTCGGAGATCGTGGTGCCGGCGACGACCGTGCAGACGATCGACTTGCCGTTGCTCTTCACCGCCTTCAGCTCGAGCTTGCCATCATCGATCAGCAGGCGATGACCGGCTTCGACCGAGGTCAGGATTTCCGGATGCGGCAGATAGACCCTGGTCGAGGTGCCGGGCTCGGGATTGTCGTCGAGCGTGAAGGTCTGGCCGACGGTCAGCACTTCCTTGCCATTGGCGAACTTGCCGACGCGCAGCTTGGGCCCTTGCAAGTCGGCCAGGATGCCGATCGGTCGGCCAACCGCTTCCTCGACAGTGCGGATGCGTCCGACCAGCGTGCGCATCAGTTCGTGATCGGTATGGCTCATATTGATGCGGAACACGTCGGCGCCAGCTTCGAACAGCTTCTTCAGCATCTCCTCCGACGAGGAGGCCGGACCGATGGTGGCTAGGATCTTGACCTTGCGGCTACGTCTCATTGACTGTTTGTTCCCGGGGCGGCTGGAGCGCCTCCCGTTGTGGACTCATCGGTCAGCTGGACCATCCAGCTTGCCTGTTCGCCCGTGTCATATTCCTGGAATCCGGCGCGCTGAAAGCCCCGGGCGACGCAATCGGTTACGCCGGCGATCTTGAACTCTTTTTCAGCCACGCACATGTTGATCGGGCCGTCCCAGCGTCCACCGCGCTCGGCGTCTTCTGCATAAAGATAGTAAAACCTTGATGACAGCGGCCCTTCGATCAGCGTCTTGCAGCTCGATCCCTCGATGTGCCACCAGCCCTCGGTGATCCAGCCGGCCTTGGCGCGATAGCCGATACCGACGCCGACCAGGTTCTGCGTGGCGTTGCAGACACGGAAATCGGCACGCGCCGGCGAGGCCATGACCATAGCCGACAGGCCGACGACAAGGATCAGGAGCGGCATGGCAAAGGCAGAGCGCGTGCGCTGCCTGCCGGCGGAACCCATCCGAAAACCCCTCAAGAACCACATCAGCATCTCTCTGCGCCCCTTTTCGGAAAAGTCCGGGCGCATGTCAACGCACCGTTTTGTTCAATTCCAATCGATTTAGAAAGGCTCCGGCGCACAATTCGCCGACCTCTGCCAGATTTCTCGGGAAACCTTGGCCAAACAACGGCATTGCGCAAGCGTCGTCTTCGTGGAATGACGATAGCATCCTCCCCGGAAGCCAGCGAACAGACCATTTCCCATCAATGACCCGATCCACAGTTTTCGCGCCTTTCGACATTGTCGAAGGTGACCGCAAGCGAGGCATCGTGCTCCTGTGTGACCATGCCCGCCGCGACCTGCCCGACGACTATGGCAGCCTCGGCCTGCCTGCGGCGGAGTTCGACCGCCACATCGCCTATGACATCGGCGTCGAAACGGTGACGCGCGAACTGGCCGCTCTGCTTGGCGTACCGGCGGTGCTTGCCAATTTTTCGCGGCTGCTGATCGATCCCAATCGCGGCGAAGACGATCCGACACTCATTCGCCAGCTCTATGACGGCACTGTCGTGCCCGGTAATTACCCCATCGCTCCCGAGGAGCGCGAAAGGCGGCTCGATGGCTTCTACCGGCCCTATCACGATGCCGTCGGCGCCATGATTGCCTCGGTCGCGCGGGCCTCTGCACAGGCGCCCTTCATCTTCTCGGTGCATTCCTTCACGCCTGCCATGCAAGGGATACTGCGTCCCTGGCATGTCGGTATCCTGTGGGACCTCGACGACCGGGTGGCGCGGCCGCTGATAGACATGCTGGCCGAGGACAAAGACCTCGTCGTCGGCGATAACGAGCCCTATGACGGCGCACTGCGAGGCGACACCATGTACAAGCACGCCATCGTCAACGGTTTTGCTCATGCATTGATCGAGATCCGCCAGGATCTGATAGCAGACCAGAAGGGCGCTCTGGCATGGGCCGAACGGCTGGCGCCGATCGTTGACGCGATCGACCTCCGTCCCGATATACATGTGGTCAAGCAATTCGGCTCCCGCACCGGGCCGCAATGACGGAGGCTGTGACCATGACCGAACTCAGCGACGAGCAGCAACGCGATTTTGAGGCCGCCGCCTTTCGCCGCCTGGTCGAACATCTGCGCGAACGCAGCGACGTGCAGAACATCGACCTGATGAACCTTGCCGGCTTCTGCCGCAACTGCCTGTCGAACTGGTACCGCGAGGCGGCCAATGCCGAGGGCATCGACCTCAGCAAGGACCAGTCGCGCGAGATCGTCTACGGCATGCCTTACGAGCAATGGCAGGCACTCAACCAAATCGAGGCCTCTGACGCCAAGAAAGCCGAATTCGAGGCAAGGCGTCCCAAGGACCACTAGACAAACCTTGTGGGGCGATCGGTCCCCGTCCACCTTCTTCCGGCGTCTCGTATGGCTAGGCCCACTCAACTTCACAATCCTAGGGCGAAGCAAGGAGCGAAGCGACGCGGCGCAAACCCTAGGATCCATGCCGCGAGGGTTGGCACAAGCATAGCGGTTCAGAATAATGGTCGTGGCGCTCCAGCTAGAGCTAGTTCCGCACCATAGCATCGCTCAGGAGTCGCGGCATGGATCCTCGGGTCTGCGCCGCGTCGCTGCGCTCCTTGCTCCGCCCGTGGATGACGAAGAGAGAAGCGTTTCCGCTAATCTCCAACGTAGGTTGTCCGCCACGAACGATGCGATCCTATCTCGCCCTTTGGTCCAAGCATTTCCCCACATACAGCGCTTGACTAGAAATTGAATCGATCTAATTTGCGGCGCGAAGCCATTTTCTGACCGGATTCGCCTTATGAACGCGTCAACAGCCATGCAGACTGCCATTCGCGGACGATGGGCCGTCGCGGCCATTTCCCTGGCCACCGGCTGCCTCCCCGGACGCGGGCCCCAGCACAGGCCGGTGTGCCGGACCCGGCGCCACAGCACGAAATACCCGCTCGGGCAATTCCCCCTGCTGTGCGGCGCCGGCGCCGGCGCCGCCATGACCTGGTGCGGTCATTTGATCTCCAGACATGGTTCGCGCACCGTGCTGCGCTGGTTCGGCCTTTGCGGCAGCCTCGGCCTGCTGGTCGTGGCGCTGGCGCCCAATGTGCCGCTGGCAGCCATCGCCATGTTCATCTTCGGCGGCTCGATCGGCGGCATGGACGTCGCCATGAACGCCAATGCCGTGGTGGTCGAACGGCGGCTCTCCCGCGCCATCATGTCGTCGTCGCATGGCTTCTGGAGCCTCGGCGGTTTCGCCGGCGGCGGTCTAGGCGGCTTCGCCATCCAGACCTACGGCCATCTCGCCCACGCGGCGGTGGTGACTGTGCTCGCCTTCGCGGTGATCGCGGTGGCGGTTGGCTATCTGATCGGCGAGAACAGGCCGCAGGCGGCCACGCATCACAAATTCACGCTGCCGGCCAACCCGCTGGTCTACCTCGTCGGCCTGATGGCGCTGCTGACGATGGTTTCCGAAGGTGCGGTGCTTGACTGGGCGGCGCTGTATCTCAGGCAGGAACTCGGCGCAGACCTTGCCATCGCCGGTCTCGCCTACGCCGCCTTTTCCGGTGTCATGGCGATCATGCGGTTCTTCGGCGACGGCGTACGCAACCGCTTCGGCGCGGTGGCAACGCTACGCGGCTCGGCGGTTGTCGCGGCAGCTGGCATGCTGATCGCCGGACTGTCGCCCTCGCCCTGGCTTGCAATCGCCGCCTTTGCCTTGTGCGGCTTCGGCATCGCCAACATGGTGCCGATCATCTTCTCGGCCGGCGGCAACCAGGAAGGCATGTCGTCGGGCACCGGCATGAGCGTCGTCACCACAATGGGCTATTCCGGCATCTTGGTGGCACCGTCTGCGATCGGCTTCGTTGCCGAGCATTCGAGCTTCGGCCCAATCTTCGTGGCCATGTCGGGGCTGCTGATCGTCGTGCTGTCGATGGCCGGGCTTGCTCACCGCGCCGAATTCGCTGCCGCGCCGGCCGAATAAAGTTTCAGCTCTTCGTAGAGGAAATCTGCCACGCGGCGGATGCGTACACTGGTGCGCACGTCGCGATGCATGGCCAGCCATACCGGCAGGATAGGCAATGGCAGCCCAGGCAGTAATTTCTCCACCGATGGATCACGGTCGACCAGCGGCTGCTGGCCGAGACCGATGCCGTTTCCCGCTCGCACCGCCTCCCAAAAGACGATCTGATTGTCGGCCCTGAAGCGGAAACTGCTCCGCGTAACAGGGATGCCATACTGGGTGAAGCCCCTGATGATCTCGTCGCTGCGGTCGAAGCCGACCAGATCGTGGTCGACAAGGCCGGATGGCTCCAGAGGACGGCCGCGCCGGTCGAGATAGGATTTGGCCGCGCAGGCGCAAAGCGGAATATCGCAGACCTTGCGTGCCACCAGTTCATTCTGCGCCGGCTTGACCATGCGGATGGCGATGTCGGCATCCCGACGCAGCAGGTTCTCGACCTGATTGGAGGCGACGACCTCAACCTCGATACCCGGCTCCTCGATCCCTAGCCGCGCCGTCATCTCCGGCAGCACATAGGCGGCGACAACTTCGCTGGCTGCTATGCGCACCGTGCCTTCGATTGCCTCGACCGATCCCAGCGCCAGCAGTGAAAAGGCGCTTGCCTGCTCGCTGACCGCCTTGCCGCGTTCGAACAGCGTGCTGCCGGCTTCGGTCAGTTCATAGCCGCGCCGCCCACGCCGGAACAGCGTGATATCAAGCGCCTGTTCGAGTTCGCCGATGTGACGGCCGAGTGTCGGCTGGCTGGCCGAGAGCTTTCGCGCGGCAGCCGACAGGCTGCCGGTTTCCGCCACCGTGACGAAGCTCTTGATCAGGTTCCAGTCGATTTCAGCCATTCATTTATGAATATCAGAGCGCCAATCATTGTCAATTTCAATTCACTTGCGAAGCGATCATGTTCAGGCTGCAAACACAAACACGGAGACCAGAAATGACCAAGATCGCAATTCTCGGTGCCAATGGCCGGCTCGGCCGCGTCGTCGCCAAAGCTTTCATCGACGCCGGCTTCGACGTCCGCACCGTCACCCGTACCGGCAAGGTGCCGGCCGAACTCAAGGGCGCTACGGCGGTTGCCGGCGATGCGCTGGACCGTCAATCGCTGGTCCGCGCTACGGCAGGTGTCGATATCGTCTTCAACGGCCTCAACCCGATTTACACCGACTGGGGCAAGTGCCTGCCGATGGCCGAGAACGTCATGGCCGCTTGCCATGCAAATGACACGCTGCACCTCTTCCCCGGCACCGTCTACAATTACGGCTCGCCGATGCCGGCGGTGATCACGGAAGACACGCCGTTCCACCCGACGACAGAGAAGGGCCGCATCCGCTGCGCCATGGAGGATTTGTTCCGCCGTGAAGCCGAAGCGGGCCGCGTCCGCACCATCATTCTGCGCGCCGGCGATTTTTTCGGCGGCAGCGGTAGCGGCTCCTGGTTCGATCTGGTCGTCGCCGCCAAGATAAGCAAGGGCATCTATACCGCGCCCGGCCCTGCCGATCTGGTGCATGAGTGGGCCTATCTGCCGGACTTTGCCGTAGGCTTCGTTGCGTTGGCTCGCAATCTCGACAAGCTCGGCTACTATGAAGCACTGAACTTTCCCGGCCATGCAGTCACCGATCTGGAGATCAAGGCCGCCGCCGAGAGGGCCGTTGGCCGCCCGCTCAAGATGACCTCGATGGCCTGGTGGGTGCTGCGTGCCGGCAGCCCGTTCGTGGCAATGTGGCGCGAGATCGTTTCGATGTCCTATCTGCGCTTCGAGCCGCACCAACTGGCTTCGGCAAGGCTGGAAGGCATCATCGGTGCGATTCCCCATACACCGCTCGACCAGGCGGTCACCGAGGCTCTCGAGGATATCGGCATCGCCACCGTGAATGGCACCGCGAAAGCCGCCTGACAGGCCCGGCGGGTCACAGCCTGCCCATCCAATCTCTTGCACCGAGAAGTCTCTCAACACACTGAAAACTCGTCAGACCCGCCCCATCAACACCAGCACCAGGAGCACCACCAGCACCACGCCAAGAATGCCGGACGGTCCATAACCCCAAGAACGCGAATGCGGCCAGGCCGGCACGGCGCCAATGAGCACGAGAACCAGGACGATGATGATAATGGTGGTGATCGGCATGGGAAACTCCCTGCACAACATTGCTCCGGTGACAACGCTTCGCATTGCTCTTGGGAGAACAATGCAAAGGCCGCCCGGTTGTTCCAGGCGGCCTTTGCGTCAGAGAAACGCAGACAGGTGGTCTATTCGGCGGCTTTTGGAAAGGCGATCTCCGGCTCTGCTCCGGCATCGTCCTGTCCCGACGCATCGGTCGACGAGATCTCGCCCTTGCCGCGCCGGAACAGCCGGCTGAACCAGCCACGCCGCGCGCCCGGCCTGACCTTGGCGCGGGTGAACACCATCAGCATCGACGGCGTCACCACCAGCGTCAGCACCGTGGCGAAGGACAAGCCGAAGACGATCGCCGACGACAGCGAAATCCACCATTGCGTCGACGGCGCGTTGATCGTCGTCTCGTGATGGAAGATTTCGAGGCCAAGGCCGAAGGCGATTGGCAGCACGCCGAGAATGGCCGACACCGCCGTCAGCACCACGGGGCGGGCGCGTTCGCGGCAAGTCTGCAGCACCGCCTCGACCTTGTCCCAGCCCTCTTCGCGCAGCCGGTCATAGGTATCGATCAGCACGATGTTGTTGTTCACCACCACGCCGGCCAGCGCGATGACGCCGATGCCCGACATGACGATGCCGAACGTCTCGCCTGTTATCAGCAGGCCGAGGAACACGCCGATCGTCGCCATGACCACGCAGGACAGCACCAGCCAGACGCTGGTGAACTTGTTGAACTGCGCCAGAAGCACCAGGAAGATCAGGAAGATCGCCGCTCCGAAGGCCTTGCTGAGGAAGGCGCTGGCTTCGGCGCTGTCCTCGTTCGAGCCAGCCAGCTTCCAGCGGATGCCGCTGCCCAGATCCATATCGGAGACGGCCTTGGTGACCTGCTCCTGCACGGTCGCGACCTGGGCGTCAGCGGCGACGTTGGCCTGCACGACCACTGTTCGAGCACCGTCGATGCGGTTGAGGATACCAACCGTCGGCTCGGGTTTGCGCACGACGAAATTCGAGATCGGCACAGAGCCTTGCGCGGTCTGCACCCGCAACTCGTCGAGCGTCGACAACGTGCGCCGGTCTTCGGGCAGGCGCAGCCTTATGTCGACGGCATCGTCTGCGCCGGCCGGACGGTATTCCGAGAGCTTCAACCCGTTGGTCACCAGCTGCACCACGGTTCCGACTGCCGTCGGGCTGATGCCGTATTGCGCAGCTTTTGCGCGGTCGACCTCGATCGCCCAGTCGACGCCGGGCGGCGGCAGACCATCGGAAATATCGATGACGCCGGGCACCTTGGCGATGCGCTCCGCGACGGCGCGCGCCTTATCGTCGAGCCCTTTCGGATCGATCGCCGAAAGCCTGATCTGGATCGGCTTGCCGGTCGGTGGTCCGGCCTCCGGCACACGCACCTCGACATCGACGCCTGGAATGCCGGCCATGACGCCACGCAGATCGTTCAGGATATCGTTCGCGGATTTGCGCTCGCGCCAGTCGATGAACTCATAGTTGATAACGCCGACCACATCTTCCGGAACGTCCTGGCCGCCGCCCTGCGTCCTGCCCACGCGGGTATAGACCGATTTGATGCCGGGCCAGCCGAGCATCCTGTTTTCCGCAATCTTCGTCGCGGTGTCCATTTCGGCCAGCGAAAGGTTGCCGCGGGCATGAACGTAGAGCAGGCCGTAATCAGGCTCGACGCTGGGAAAGAATTCCACACCCGCGCCATACTTCACATAGCCAACGAACACACCGCTCAACAAGACGACAGTAAGGACCAGCACGGTGATTGGGAATCGCACTGCCTGCTTGACCACGGCCATGTACCAGCCGTCGCGGTGGTCATCCTCGTGATGCTGCGGCGCCTTGGCGAAGATCGCTCCGAGCGTCGGCGCGAACACCAGCGCGTAGAGCATCGAGGCCGACAGCGTGACAATCAGCGTGATCGGCATGTATTTCATGAAGTCGCCGATGATGCCCGGCCAGAACAGCAGCGGCGAGAAAGCGGCGATGCGCGTCATCGTCGCGGCGATGACCGGGCCGGCCATGCGCTTGGCGGCCAGCGCGAAGGCTTCCTCCTTGGGCATGCCTTCGCTCATCCGTCGCTCGGCGAACTCGGTGACGATGATGGCGTCGTCGACCAGCATGCCGACGGCCAGGATGAGGCTGAACAGCACGATCATGTTGATCGTGTAGCCCATCATCGCCAGTAGCAGGATGCCGATCAGGAAGGACGACGGAATGGCGAGACCGATCAGCAGCGAGGCTCGGCCGGACAGCGCGTAAAGGATGACGATGAACACCAGGATGACGGCGATCATCACGTGGTTCTGCAGGTCGCCGAGCAGCTGGTTGACAAAGACGGACTTGTCTTGCGTGTAGGTGACGTGCATGCCCTCGGGCATCGCTTTGACGAAGGTGTCGGAGACTTCCTTCACCTTGGTGAGCGTGTCGATCAGATTGGCGCCGATGCGCTTCTTGATTTCGATGGCGATTGCCGGCTTGCCGTTGAGGCGCGTGATAGTCGTGGCGTCGGCGAAGGTCGAACGGATCGTCGCGATGTCCTTGGCTTGCACGACGGCGTTGGCGCCGGCGACGACCGGCAGCGCAGCCACATCCTCGGGCGTCTCGATCAGCGACGGCACCTTGACGGCGTATTTGCCCTCCGCGCCCTCGATGTTGCCGGCGGCAACCAGACTGTTGGAGCTGCCAACCGCGCCGATCAGCTGATCAAGCTGCAACCCATAGGACGACAGCTTCATGGGGTCGATGACGACTTCGACGAGATCGTCGCGTGAGCCCTGCAGCGAGCCTTCGAGAACGCCGGGCACCTCTTCGATGCGGTCGCGCAGTTCGCGCGCGGCGGCGGTCAGCACACGTTCGGGCAATTCGCCCGACAACGTGACGACCATCACCGGGAATTCCGAGATGTTGATTTCGGTAACGACTGGCTCTTCGGCCGCCTGCGGCAGATCGGCCTTGCCGTCCTGCACCTTGCTGCGCGTGTCCTGCAACGCCGTCGCCAGATTGGTCTGCGGCTGGAATTCGACCATTACATAGCCGCCACCCTGGAAGGCGGCCGAGCGCATTTCCTTGAGGCCCTTCAGGCTCTTCAGCTTGCTTTCCATCGGCCGTAGCAGAAGCCGCTCGGAATCCTCGGGCGAAATGCCTTGGTATATCAGGCTGACATACATCATCGGAATCGGAACGTCGGGTTCCGCTTCCTTCGGCGTCGCCTGATAGGCGACCCAGCCCGCCAGCAGAAGGAAGACCAGGACCGAGATGGTCAGGCGGGCATTGTTGATTGCGAGTCTGACGATATCCATGGCTAACGCCTGTCGTTGAATTGCAGGAGCTGCGTCGCAGCCGATTGTCCCAGCCCAGGGCTGATCCGTAGGATCTGTGCTACTGCGTGCCTGCAGTCGCTTCGCCGAGCAGCTTCTTGATGGTCGCCTGGTCGGCATCGACCGGATTGACCAGGTCGCCTTCCTTCACCAGCTCCTGGCCGGCGACGATGATACGCGCGTCGGCCGGGATGCCGCCGAGCACGAGGCCGGTCGGCGTGTCGTCGACGAGGTCGATCGGGAAGAACGCCACCTTGTTGTCCTTGCCGACGGCACGGATGCCGAGGTCGCCCTTGTCGCCGAGTGTCACCACCGAGCGCGGCAGCAGAACCGCGTCGGTCGGTTGCGCGTTGAGCGCGATTTCCGCCGTCATACCGGCCGGCACGGAGCCGTCGCCATTGGGGATCGCCACCTCGACGCGGAAGGTGCGGGTCGCCGATGATGCGTCGCGGCTGATATAACGCACGGTGCCTTCGACGGTCTGCCCGCTGACCAGTCGTATATTGGCCTTGTCGCCGAGCTTGAGATAGCCCAGGTCGCGCTCGCTGACTTCGCCGCGGGCAATCACCGGGTCAAGCTTGAGGATGGTTGCCACCTCGCCGCCCTGCATTATGGAACTGCCAAGTTCCACCGGCACCCTGTCGATAACGCCGTCAAACGGCGCCTTGACTTCGTTGCGGTCAAGCTCGGCCTGCGCGGTATCCAGCTGCGATTGCGCCAGGGTCAGATTGGAGCGCGCGGTGTCGAGCTGCAGCTTCGGCAAATTGCCTGACTTCATCAGCCGCAGCGATGCTTCCAACTCGGCCTGACGCTGCACAACCAATTGCCTGGCGTTGTCGACCATCGAGATCTTTTCTTCCGCCGCAAGCATCATCACCAGATCGCCGCTCTTGACGTGTTGGCCTTGCTTGACCGGCAGCTTGTCGATGACACCGGCGACGCGAGTCGCCAGCACCGCCCGCTTGTCGGCTTCGGTCAGCCCGGAAATGCGGATGGCGCGTGCATATGTCTTGCGCGGCGGCGTCACCACCGCGACGGCGCGCAGTGGTGCCTTCGGCTCGGCTTCCGCCGTCTTGGGCTTGTTGGCGTCCGGCGCCTTGGCCTGCTCGACTTCGGCTGCCTTGGCTTTTTCGGCGGCTACGCTGCCGACCGACGAAAACTCGCCTGTCGCCATCCAGGCCGCGAAACCAATGAGCACAACAATGGCTGCAAGCTTGTGAAACCTGATTCTCGGCATCGTCGTTTTTTCCACTGCGGGTTCGGCCAGCGTCCTCATAACGCGGGCGCGTCGCCGATATGGGTGCGCGCCAAGCCGTGTTCAATTTGCCGTGATCGGCGAAGCGCGCTTCTACATCAAAGTTGCACCGCAATATAGTCCGAAAGTTGCAAGATCATTGCGCCACCGGACAAGATGCGCCCGCCGCCGCCCAGGTTTCGATAGCTTGATATGTTGCTTCGGCAGAGCCCGGAGCCGGTTCACGATCCGACCCCGGCGCCCAGCCCCAGGCGACCAACCTGTCGTCGCGAACATGCAGCGCTATATCCTTCAAGCTGCGGTTGCCATTGCGCAGGGGATCCTTGATCTGGGCGCAGATTTCGGCCGAGGATTTGCCGAACCAGGCCATCTCGGCCGGCGCCAGATGCCAGTTCTCGGCTCCGGGTGGCCCATGCAATGCATTGGAATTGCTGGAGAAATGGCAAGTCGTGCAGCGCAGGCCCGGATTGCCGAAGCCCGATCCATCAGCACCGCGCTGGACATTGAAGGCGTGAACGCGAGTGCCGCCATGATGCGCGCCGGACCAGCGCGGCCGGTCGTCCGCGACATGACAGTCGGCGCAGCGTGGATGCGAGAACACCGCATAGACCTTGTCCCATTCGGACAGGCCTTTTGCTGCGTCGACCGTCGCTGGCGCCGGCGTCTGGCTCTCTTGCGCGATTGCAAACGGCATCGCGAGGACGAGCATGGCAGCAGGCGTCAGCATGATGAGGAACCTTTTCATGCGAAGGCCACCTCCTTGGACAAAGGCAGCGTCCGGATGCGCTTGCCGGTCAACGCGAAGATGGCGTTGGCCAAGGCTGATGCTGCCGGCGGTGTGCCGACCTCGCCGACGCCGCCCATCTTGTGGAAGTTTTCCAGGATGGCGACTTCGAAGACCGGGCACTGGAAGATCCGCATGGCATCGAAATCGTGAAAGTTCGACTGTTCGACCATGCCGTCGGCGAAGGTGATCTCCTGGCCCATCGCTGCCGCCAGTCCATAGATGGCGGCGGAGATCAGCTGCGCCTCGATGATGCCGGGATCGAGCGCGGTGCCGACATCGGCGGCGATCCACACCTTCTCGATACGGATGCCGGCCGGCGTATCCGCCACCTGGACGATCTCGCCGACCCAACTGCCGAAGGACAGCGTGAACGCCATGCCCTTGGCCTTGCCGGCGGGCAGCGCCTCACCCCATTTCGCCATCGCGGCGACTTTCTCCACCACCTTCACCGCCGAGGGATAGGCGGCCATCAGCGTCTTGCGCATCTCGACCGGGTCGACTTTCCCGGCGACTGCGATCTCGTCCATGAACCCCTCATGGAAGAAGCCGTTGACCGAACTGCCGACCGAGCGCCAGGAACCGACAGGGATGGAGACCGCCGCCGCGACACCGCTGACCCGGTAATTCGGGATGGTGTAGGGCTGGTCATAGGCGCCATCGACAATGGTCTTGTCGGGACCGAGCGGCGATATCGAGGGAAACAGCCGGCGCAGCGTGCCGGCAATCACCGATGGCGAGGCCATCTTCATGTCGACGGCGACCGGCATACCATCGTCGCCGAGCCGCGCCTGGAACTTGCCGATAGCGGCCGGCCGGTAGGCGTCGTGACGCATGTCTTCTTCGCGCGTCCAGGTCACCTTGATCGGACGCCCGCCCGTCTCCTTCGACATCAGCGCGGCGCATAGCGCGTAATCCACCTCGACGCGCCGGCCGAAACCGCCACCCATGAAGGTGGTGTGCACGGTAATCCTGTCCTGCTCGACACCGACCGCGTTGGCACACAGCTGCCGCACCAGGGTCGGCGCCTGGTTGCCGCACCAGATGTCGAGCGCGCCATCCCTAAGCTGCGCCGTCGCGTTCATCGGCTCCATCGTCGCGTGCGCCAGATAGGGCACCGCATAATCTGCTTCGACGATCCTTTCGCGCGGCGCATCGGCAAAGGCGCTGTCGACATCGCCATTGTCGCGCATCACCGAACCCTTGGTGCCAAGCGCCTGCTTCAGCACATCGGATATGGCGGCGCTGCTGAGCGGATATTCGGGATCGGACCACTGGGCGTCGATCACCTCGGCGGCCTTGAACGCCGCCCATGTGTTTTCGGCGATGATCCCGAAGCCATGGCCGTAATTCGTCTCGAGCGGCACGATCTTGATCACGCCGGGCATTTTCTCGGCCCTCGATAGGTCCGCCTTGACCGGCCTCGACCAGAAGCGTGGGCTCATCTTGACCGTGCCGTAGAGCATATCCGGCAGCCGGACATCGATGCCGAAGATCGGCGCACCGGTGACCTTGGCCAGCATGTCGATGCGCTTCTGCGGCTTTCCCAGCAGTTTCCAGTCGGCTCGATCCTTGAGCCTGACTTCGGCCGGCGGCACCATCGCGGCAGCGGCCGCGGCGACCGCCCCATAGGTCAGCGATTTGCCAGACGCCTTGTGCAGGATCGAACCGTCGGCCGTTTCCAGATCGGCGGCGGCGACACCCAGTTTTTGCGCCGCAGCCGCGATCAGCATCTGCCGGGCGGCCGCGCCCGCTTGCCGCATCTTGTCAAAACCGTCGCGTGTCGAAGCCGAACCACCCGTGCCCTGCAGGGCAAGGAATTTGCCGACCACGCCGAGACCTGAGCGCACCGCCTGCGCGGTCATGCTCTCGTCGAAGAAGGCGAACGGACCGCCCTCTTCCAAGATCGCTGCGTTGTAATAGGCGTAGGAGGCGGGGCCGTGCTCGACCTTGATCCGATCGAGGCCGACATCGAGTTCTTCGGCGACCATGGCGGCAAGCGTGGTCGAAATGCCTTGTCCCATCTCGGCGCGCGGCGCGACGATGGTGATGGTGTTGTCGGCACCGATCTTCACATAGAGGTTGAAGGTCGCCTCGCCCTTCCCGAGATCGGCCTCGAGCGGGTTCGGAAAGGGCTTGCGATAATAGTAGTAGCCGACGGCAACGCCGCCCGCGACAGCGGCAGCGCCAATCAGGAACGTGCGGCGGGCGATCTTTCCGACACTGGCCATGGTCAGAGCCCCGCCGTCTTGAGCGCCGCGGCCTTCTTGATGGCCGAGCGAATCCTGGGATAGGTGCCGCAGCGGCAGAGATTGCCGCCCATGGCGTTGTCGATGTCGGCGTCGCTCGGGTCAGCGACCTCGTCGAGCAGCGCCACCGCGCTCATGATCTGGCCGGCCTGGCAGTAGCCGCATTGCGCGACCTGTTCCTCCAGCCATGCCTGCTGCACCGGATGCAGTCTGCCCGCCGTGCCGATGCCTTCGATGGTGGTGACGGCGCCGCTGACCTGGCCGACCGGAAGCGAGCAGGAACGCACCGGCTGACCGTCGACATGAACCGTGCAGGCGCCGCAGGCGGCAATGCCGCAGCCGAACTTCGGTCCGGTCTTGCCAATGAGATCGCGTAGCGCCCACAGCATCGGCATGTCCGGATCGGCGTCGATATCGAATGACTGTCCGTCGACGGTGAGGCGCATGGGGATACCCTTTGTTGTCGTCCATTGCCCGAAGGCAAAGCACCCTCTTGGGTCGCTTCGTCCCGATACAGATTGACAAATTACGTCATTTTGTCAATAAGGATTTTGCAGGGTAGAATTGCTCCATGAATCAGATCGAAGACATCGCCGCAGCCGACCCCAAACGCGTCCGTATCCTGGATGGGGCGATGAAGGTGTTTTTGGCCTACGGTTTCTCCCGCACCACCATGGACGACATCGCCCGCGCCGCCGACATGTCGCGCCCGGCGCTCTATCTCCTGTTCAAGAACAAGACCGACATTTTCCGCGCCATCGCCATGATGATCCTGTCGCGCTCGGTCGAAGCGGCAAAGGTGGCTCTGGCCGGCGACGGCACTTTCACCGAGCGCATGATGCGAGCCATCGACGAGGCCTTCATCTCGATGATGAGCGCGGTCATTGCCTCGCCGCACGGCGCCGAACTGCTGGACATGAAATCGAGCCTTGCCGATCTGGTCGGCTGCTGGCGCGGCGGGCTTGGCAAACATATTGCCGCCGCGATCGAGGGCGAGGCAGCCAGGAACGGCGTCGATCTGGCGGCCAGGGGCCTGTCGACGCAACTGCTTGCCGACATGCTGCTCGACGGGCTGGAAGGCATGAAGGCGCGGATCAGCGATCCCCAGGGGCAGCGACAGGCAGCCGCCGCCCTGATTAGGGTGATCGACCTCACCCTGAAAGCATGATCGCGGGCCAATCGATGAACATCGATTGGCCGTTTAAGCGCGACGGCGAACCACCTCGGGATTCTTGCGCACAGCGAGGAATTCCTTGACCCGCCGGCCAGGTGCGGGGCCGCGCACCGGTTTGAAACCGTCATCGAGTTCGCCGGACAGATCGAGCGTCGGGTGCTTGCCGACAGCGTCGTAATTCTCTTCTAGCCAGTCGGTCGCGGCGGTGCGGCCAAGATCGCGCAAATAGGTCAGAAACGCCCATTCGGCATTCACTTTCGATGATGCCGACAGGTCCTTGAACGCCTCGTCGGCATCGATGCGGTGCATGCGGATATCGCGGTATTCGCCATGCGGCAGACGGCCGGCGGCGATCAGTTCCTTGACGAAGGCGATCGAACGGAATTCGCGCAGCAGCCCGGCATTGAAGGTGATCTCGTCGATGCGGTTCTGGATCTCGTTGGCGCTCCTCGGCGTTCCCTCACGCACCACCGGATTGATCTGCACCAGAAGCACGTCCTCGGTCGCCGCCGTCTTGAAGAACGGATAAAGCGCCGGATTGCCGCCATAGCCGCCGTCCCAATAGGGCACGCCCTTGATCTCGACGGCGCGGAACAGTTGCGGCAGGCAGGCCGACGCCATCACCGTGTCGAGGTCGATCTCGCCGTCGGAAAAGACGCGCAACTGTCCGGTTTCGACATTGGTCCCCGAGATGAACAGCTCCATCGACTTGCAGGCACGGACATTGGCGAAATCGATCTCCTGCTCGACCACGTCGCGCAGCGGGTTGAGGCCGAGCGGGTTGGCGACATAGGGCGAAAATACCCGTGACATGGTGTCGAAGAAGACATAGCCGGGCGTGTTCTCGATCGACCAGTTGCCCCAGGCGACATCCCACGGCATGCGCTGCACCGGGCTGAACCGGCCCTTAGCCGCCACCGCGCGCCAGAAATCGTCGAGTTTTTGTCTTGCACCCTCAACCCCGCCGCGGACAAAACCGTCGGCCAGCGCCACCGCGTTCATGGCACCGGCGCTGGTGCCGGACACTGCCGATATCTCCAGCCTGCCGTCCTCCAGCAGCCGGTCGAGCACACCCCAGGAAAAGGCGCCGTGCGAGCCGCCGCCCTGAAGTGCGATGTTGATCTTCTTCGTCTCCTCCGCCTTGCCGTTTTTGGTCATGGCGTCGTCCTTGATCTGTCCCGTTTGGTAGATGAGAAAATTTTGGACCTCACGCGGCGGTCCAGCCGCCGTCGACCGAGAGATGCGTGCCGTTGACCTGCGCCGCCGCGTCCGAACACAGGAACACCGCTGCTGCCGCGATCTGCTCGACCGTGACGAATTCCTTGGTCGGCTGCTTGTCCAGCATGACCTCGCGGATGACGGTCTCGCGGTCCATCTCGTGGGCGTTCATCTGGTCGGGAATCTGCGCCTCGACCAGCGGCGTCAGCACATAGCCCGGGCAGATGGCGTTGCAGGTGATCTTGTCACGCGCCAGTTCGAGCGCGACGGTCTTGGTCAGCCCCATGATGCCGTGCTTGGCCGCGACATAGGCCGACTTGAACGGCGACGCGACCAGGCCATGCGCCGAGGCGATGTTGACGATCCGGCCGCCGCCGGCCTTTTTCATCAGCGGAATGGCGGCTGCGATGGTGTGGAACGCCGAAGACAGGTTGATCGCGATAATGGCATCCCATTTTTCGATCGGGAAGTCTTCCACCGGCGCGACATGCTGGATGCCGGCATTGTTGATCAGAATATAGACCGACCCGAACGTTTCTGCCGCCTTAGAGACCAGCGCCCGGCATTCAGCCGGTTTCGACATGTCGGCCTTGATGTAGGCCGTCTTTACGCCGTGCTGTTTGGCGATCGCACCGGCGATGGCGTGGTCGGCTTCCGTGTCGGAGAAGGAGTTGACGACGACGTTGTGACCTTCGGCCGCCAGCGCCTGGGCGATAGCCAGGCCAATGCCCGATGTGGAGCCGGTGATGACAGCGGTTTTTCTGGTGGCCAAGGGCGGAATCCTCTGGTTGCGGCAAAAGCAGTCTATGTTGCAGTGCAGCATATATGCTCAATGCGACGCAATAACAGCGGCCGGACTTGTGCGGTGAGATGAAATTTTCGTCATGAGCGGCCGCAGCCGCTCCCAGGAAGGGCGTAGGCTGGATCGCCCCGTCCTTCCCCGCAAAGCAAAGAGAGCTTCAGGCAACCAGGTCCGGCACCGGCCCGACATAGCGCGACTGCGGCCGGATCATCCGACCGGTCGTCTGCTGCTCGCGCGCATGCGCGATCCAGCCGGCGACACGCCCGGCGGCAAAGACATTGCTGAACGCCTGGCTGGAAAAGCCCGCCGCTTCCAACAGCAGCGCGGTATAGAACTCGACATTGGTCTGCAGCGAGCGCGACGGCTTGGCGACCCGCAGTACCTCGAGCGCCGCTTGTTCCACTGTCTCCGCGAAAGCCAGCCGGCGGCCGGTTTCGCCCTCGCCGCCGAGTTGCCGCACCACCGCTTTCAGCACATCGGCGCGCGGATCGCGCACGCGGTAGATGCGATGCCCAAAGCCCATGATGCGCTCGCCGTGCGCGACCTCGTCGCGCAGCCAGTCGGCCGCATCGCCATGCGCTTGGATTGCATCCAGCATCTCGATGACAGGGCCGGGGGCGCCGCCGTGCAGCGGCCCCTTGAGCGCGCCGAGCCCGGCCAACACGGACGATGTCAGGCCGGCCTGCGTCGACGCGACCACGCGTGTCGCAAAGGTCGATGCATTGAGACCGTGATCGCAGACCGTCACCAGATAGGTGTCGAGCGCTTTTGCCAGCGCCGGTGACGCAGTTGCGCCGCTTAGCATCCGCAACATATCGGCGGCATGATCGGCCCGGCTGTCCGGCGCGATCGGCTCCTCGCCGCGCTGCAGGCGAAGCAGGGCCGGCGTCAGCACCGCTGGCGCCGAAATCAACAGCAAGGCGCCCGTCAGCGTGTCGTCGTCCGGCAGCAGCGCCATGCCGGCGCGCATGGCGCTGTAGACATGGAGCGATGCCAGCAAGGGCAGCGAGGGCGAAAGCCGCTCGAACACGTTAGCACGCGCCTGGCCGAGAGCCCGCGTCAGTTCCGCATCATCGGGAAGGTCATCGAAAAAGCCACCGAGCAGCAGCCGAACCACCTGGGCATAGCTCCAGCGGCCGGCCAGTTCCGGCAGCGAATGACCCCGGATCGTCAGACGGCCGCCCAAGCCATCCACGTCGGAGAGCACAGTTTCCGCCGCCACCACGTCATCGAGCCCATTCGCCATAGCCTGTCTCCTTGAAGCGTTTGCGGATTGGAGATAAGGCTGGGCAACATGTCCATCAATCTTGATCAATAGAATCAATATCAGAGTTCGATATGACCGAGTGGTTGTCCCGGGAAGAAGCACTTGAACGCCTCAAGGTGCGGGCGCAGACGCTGTACGCCTATGTCAGCCGTGGGCGCATCGGCATGCGGCCCGACCGGACCGATCCGCGCCGCAGCCAGTATCGCGCCGACGATATTGCCGCATTGGCCATTCGTCGGGCGCGCGGACGGAGCCCGTCGGCCATCGCCGAAAGCGCCATTGCCTGGGGCGAACCGTCGATCGTCACCTTGATCTCGACCGTCTTGCACGGTCGCCTTGTCTATCGTGGCCAGGACGCCGTCGCGCTTTCGGCGAGTGCCACACTGGAAGAAACAGCCGCCGTGCTCTGGGCTCGGCCTCAACCAGTGGCTTTCCGAGCACCATCGCCGGATGCGCCCCATCAAGCCGGCCGAGCCTCGGCCTTCGCGCAGCTTGCAGTGCTTGCCGGCCAGGGGCGGCCTTCACTCGGGCGCAGCGCCGCCTCGCTGCATGCCGATGCCGCGCACGCGGTCGGCGTTCTGGCCGGTGCCTTGGGCGCATCGGCGGGGTCGGATCCGGTCCATCAACGGTTGGCGCGGGACTGGTCGGTGGACGCAACGGGGGCGGACGCGATCCGCCGCGCTCTTGTCCTGCTCGCGGACCATGAACTGAACGCATCGACGTTCGCCGCCCGTGTCGCTGCCTCGACCGGCGCGCCGCTGGCCGCTTGCCTGCTGGCGGGGCTGGCGACGCTGTCAGGCCCTCGCCATGGCGGCGCCGGCGAAGCGGTGATGCAACTGGCCGAGGATGCGGCAGGGCATGGCGCCGATGCGGCGCTCCGGCGCTGGCTCAGCCACGACCGGCCGCTGCCGGGGTTCGGTCATCCGCTCTATCCCGACGGCGATCCGCGGGCGGAGGCGCTGCTGTCGGTGATCGAGGTTGACGGCACATTATCGTCGCTGTGCGATGCGGCCCGTGGAGCGACCGGCGCGCTTCCCAACATTGACCTTGGCCTGGCCGCGCTGACGCGCAGCCTTGGCTTGCCGCGCGATGCACCGTTCCGCCTGTTCGCGCTCGCACGCAGCGTCGGCTGGGCCGCGCACACGGTCGAACAGATAACAAGCGGAAGCATCATCAGGCCGCGCGGCCGCTATGTGGGAGTGCTGCCGTAGGGCATGACCCCGAAAGGTACCCGTCTTCGGAAAAGATGGACGAGCAGCGATCGAACGTCTCAAGACATCGTGTCGAGCTTGCGCTGCATGGCCGCGATCTGGTCCTTCAGCTCCTGAAGGTCGTCGGGCTTGTCAGGCGTTTCCTTCTTGGCCGCCGGCTCGGGAGTCGGCGCAGCGGCTGGCGCGGAGCCCGCCGGTGGGAATGGCGTGAACAGCCGCATCGCATTCTGGAACATTTCCATGTTGCGGCGCGTCTGTTCCTCCAGCGCCTTGATCGGCGTGGTGATTTTCATCATGTCCAGCGGCGACTTGCCGAGCGCCCCCTTCATCTGCTCGCGAAAGCGTTCCTGCTCCTTGGAGAAGGCGAGCATGGATTGTTCGAGGAAACTCGGCACGATCATCTGCATCTGGTCGCCGTAATAGGCGATCAGCTGGCGCAGGAACGGGATCGGCAGCATGTTCTGCCCGTCCTTGTTCTCCAGCTCGAAGATGATCTGGGTCAGCACCGGATGCGTGATGTCGTCACCGGTCTTGGCGTCCTGGACGGTGAACTCCTCGCCCTTCTTGACCATCTCGGCGAGGTCCTCGAGCGTCACATAGGTGCTGGTGCCGGTGTTGTAGAGGCGGCGATTGGCGTATTTCTTGATGATGATCGGATCGTCTTTAGCGGCCATCTACATCCTCCCGGGGACACCGGCGCGCCTCTGAGTAAGCCGCCGATAACGATTGTGCCTTTTTCGAGGATATGCGCAAAAGCCGCACAATTCCAAGCAGTTTGTGCAGTGCGGGATCACTAAATGCTGCATAGCAGGCAAAATATGCTGCGCAGCAATGGACAAACGGCCGCCATGGCAAGGCGCGACCTGCTTGCCCCGCATGGGCGCCATGCCCATTTCCGGTTTGACTTGGGGTTGGGAAAGGGCAAGAAAAGTCCTCAACGACAGAACAACACCCTTGAAGTCTGGAGAAGAAAATGTCCGCTTCCATCGTCATTGCCAGTGCGGCGCGCACGCCGGTCGGCTCCTTCAACGGCGCCTTCGCCGCCACCCCGGCGCATGAGCTCGGTGCCGTCGTCATCAGGGAATTGCTGTCGCGCGCCGGTGTCGAACCAGGCGAGGTCGATGAGGTCATCCTCGGCCAGGTGCTGACCGCCGCGCAGGGTCAGAACCCGGCCCGCCAGGCATCGATCAACGCCGGCCTGCCCAAGGAAACTACCGCCTGGGGCCTCAATCAGGTTTGCGGCTCAGGCCTGCGCGCCATTGCGCTCGGCATGCAGCAGATCGCCACCGGCGATGCCAAGGTGATCATCGCCGGCGGCCAGGAATCGATGTCGCTTTCGACGCATGCCCAGCACCTGCGCGCCGGCGTCAAGATGGGCGACTTCAAGCTGATCGACACCATGATCAAGGACGGACTGTGGGATGCCTTCAACGGCTATCACATGGGCAACACCGCCGAAAACGTCGCGCGTCAGTTCCAGATCACCCGCGACGACCAGGACCAGTTCGCGCTCGCCTCGCAGAACAAGGCCGAGGCCGCGCAGAAGGCCGGCAAGTTCAAGGACGAGATCGTCGCCGTCACCATCAAGGGCAAAAAGGGCGACACCATCGTCGACCAGGACGAGTACATCCGCCACGGCGCCACGATCGACGCCATGACCAAGCTGAAGCCGGCTTTCGACAAGGACGGCACGGTGACCGCCGCCAACGCCTCCGGCATCAATGACGGCGCCGCGGGTGCTGTGCTTATGAGCGAAGCCGAAGCGGTGAGGCGCGGCATTACCCCGCTGGCGCGCATCGTGTCGTGGGCAACCGCCGGCGTCGATCCGCAGATCATGGGCACCGGCCCGATCCCTGCTTCGCGCAAGGCATTGGAAAAGGCCGGCTGGTCGGTCGGCGATCTCGACCTGATCGAGGCCAACGAAGCCTTCGCAGCGCAGGCCTGCGCCGTCAACAAGGACATGGGCTGGGATCCCTCGATCGTCAACGTCAACGGCGGCGCTATCGCCATCGGCCATCCGATCGGCGCTTCGGGTGCCCGCGTCTTCAACACGCTGGTCTTCGAGATGCGCCGGCGCGGCGCCAAGAAGGGCCTCGCCACGCTCTGCATCGGCGGCGGCATGGGCGTCGCCATGTGCGTGGAGGCAATCTGAGAAAAAGAGTGAATGGTGAATGGCAAATGGTGAATGGCGGGTAGCCGTCCGTCTTCGACCATTCACCATTCACTATTGACCATTCACAAAAAACTCTAGGGAGGAGGAACACATGACCAAGGTAGCAATCGTCACAGGCGGATCGCGCGGTATCGGCGCGGCGATCTCGATCGCATTGAAGACCGTCGGCTATTCGGTTGCCGCGAACTATGCCGGCAATGACGACGCGGCGGCGAAATTCAAAGCCGAGACCGGCATTCCGGTCTATAAATGGTCGGTCGCCGACTATGATGCCTGCGTCGCCGGCATCAGCCAAGTCGAGGCCGATCTCGGCCCGGTCTCGGTGCTGGTCAACAATGCCGGCATCACTCGTGACGCCATGTTCCACAAGATCACGCGCGAACAGTGGAAAGAGGTCATCGACACAAATTTGTCCGGCGTCTTCAACATGACGCATCCGCTATGGAGCGGCATGCGCGACCGCAAGTTCGGCCGCGTCATCACCATCTCCTCGATCAACGGCCAGAAGGGCCAGGCCGGTCAGGTCAACTATTCCGCCGCCAAGGCCGGCGACATCGGTTTTTCCAAGGCACTTGCGCAGGAAGGCGCACGCGCGGGCATCACCGTCAACGTCATCTGCCCCGGCTACATTGCCACCGAAATGGTCAAGGCGATCGACGAGAGGGTGCTCAACGATCGCATCATTCCGCAGATCCCCGTCGGCCGTCTCGGCGAGCCCGAAGAAATCGCGCGCTGCGTCGTTTTCCTCGCATCCGAAGATGCCGGCTTCATCACGGGATCGACCATCACAGCCAATGGCGGCCAGTATTTCGCCTGACGACGCGGCGATGTAGGCGATAGATCGACGGGCCGGCACACCGGTCCGTTTTTCGCTGCCGGCCTGGTCCTTTCGACACGCCCTCGTCGGGTGCTGACCCAATCCGGCACGCAGAAGTTAACAGCGGCTGGCTGCCCTGTGCGAAACCTGTTCCCAAGCCTGTGGATTCTCGGTGGATAAGCTGTTCACAACACAAGATGCTGGGGTGAACAAACCAGGAATATTCTGACATTGCTGATTCGTCGCCGATTCGTTCCGGCTTTGACCGAAACGTTAACGACGGCGGCCTGAATCGCTCGCCGAATTCTTAACGCAAATTAGGAAAGATCAACAATTTCATAATGTTGGGCAAGGCACACAGAGCCATTGGGATCGTTCATCAGCAAAGGTTAATGGCGATGCCCGCCTTGCACTCTCCAAGCATGAAACGGGCCAGTTCGGCGATTCAGCATGTGGTGCGTTCAGCGGTCGCAAAATCCACATGTAGCCGTGAACAAAAGCTGAATCTGCAGGAGTCACTGATTCGTCGCCGATTCGTTCCAGACTCGTTCTATCGGTTAATCCGCACCCAATCCGGAGCTTGACAAGAACGACTTCGAGCCCCCAGCGGAACATTCCGCTTTCGCTTCGCGCCCGAAATCCCTATGTGTCACCTGTCATACGCGCCACTTGAGGCACGCTCCCGACAGCCAGAGGCCAGAAAGCCTTATTTCCAGGTCCCAGAAGCCTTATTCTAGGTCAATGAACATCCAGCCGAAACACACTGAGCCGCTGATCCTGTCGGGCCGCGACGTGACCGCCGTGCTTGGGCCGACCAATACGGGCAAGACCCATCTCGCCATCGAGCGAATGGTGGCGCACGAGAGTGGCATCATCGGCTTGCCGCTCAGGCTGCTGGCGCGCGAGGTCTACACCCGCGTCTGCGAAAAGGTTGGCGCCCACAAGGTGGCGCTGATCACCGGCGAGGAAAAGATCCAGCCGGCGGGCGCGAAATATTCGGTCTGCACGGTCGAGGCCATGCCGCGCGAGACCGACGCCGCCTTCGTCGCCATCGACGAGGTGCAGCTTGCCGGCGACCTCGAGCGCGGTCACATCTTCACCGACCGCATCCTGCATCTGCGCGGCCGCCAGGAAACGCTGCTGCTCGGTGCCGCCACCATGCACGGCATCCTCCAGCGCTTGCTGAGAGGCGTCTCGGTGGTGACGCGGCCCAGGCTGTCGCATCTTGCCTATGCCGGCTCCAAGAAGCTGACCCGCCTGCCGCGGCGCACGGCGATCGTCGCCTTCTCCGCCGACGAAGTCTACGCCATCGCCGAACTGATCCGCCGCCAGCAAGGCGGCGCCGCCGTCGTGCTCGGCGCACTCTCACCGCGCACCCGCAACGCCCAGGTGGCGCTGTTCCAGTCGGGCGATGTCGACTATCTCATTGCCACCGACGCCATCGGCATGGGCCTCAACCTCGACCTCGACCATGTCGCCTTCGCCCAGAACCGCAAATTCGATGGTTATCAGTATCGCAACCTGACGGCGGCAGAGCTTGGCCAGATCGCCGGCCGCGCCGGCCGGCATCTGCGCGACGGCACCTTTGGCGTCACCGGCCAGGTCGACCCGTTGGACGAGGAACTGGTCAAGAAGATCGAAGGCCATGATTTCGATCCCGTGAAGGTACTGCAATGGCGAACCGCGCGTTTCGACTTCGCCAGCCTTGATGCGCTGAAGCGCTCGATCGAAACCAATGCCCCGGTCGAAGGGCTGACGCGTGCGCTGCCTGCGGTCGACGCGCAGGCGCTTGAATATCTGTCGCGCGATGAAGACATCCGCGCTCTTGCCAGCAATGCCAAACGCGTCGCGCTGCTGTGGGAGGCCTGCGCGCTGCCCGATTACCGCAGGATCGCGCCGGCCCAGCATGCAGACCTCGTTGCTTCGATCTACACGGACCTTGCACGGCATGGCCATGTCGACGAGAATTACATGGCCGAGCAGGTGCGTCGCGCCGACACCACCGAGGGCGACATCGACACGTTGTCGCATCGCATTGCCCAGATCCGCACCTGGACATTCGTGTCGAACCGGCCCGGTTGGCTGGCCGATCAGGCACACTGGCAGGAAAAGACGCGCGAAATCGAAGACAGATTGTCGGATGCGCTGCATGAGCGGTTGACGAAACGCTTCGTAGACCGCAGGACTTCCGTCCTCATGCGGCGCCTTAGAGAAAATACCATGCCTGAAGCCGAAATAAGCCCAACCGGAACCGTCCTTGTCGAAGGCCATCATGTCGGCGAGTTGCAAGGGTTCCGTTTCACAGCCGACCAGACGGTCGGCGGTGAAGACGCCAAGGCCGTGCGCACCGCCCCCCCCAAAGCGCAGGCCGCCGAGTTAGAGGCGCGCGCGGAACGCGTAGGCGCGTCA
>NZ_JAMYSA010000058.1:0-41270 GCF_040321735.1 Mesorhizobium sp. M0293 | reverse complement strand
GGCGGGGGCCCCTTGTCGGGGGGGCGCCCCACAACCCCGCGTGGACCACCGGGCCCCCCCCGGCGGCCCGGGCTGGCCCCGCGTCGGTGTGGGGGAAGGCGTCCGGCCAAATCGAACCCGCGCCAAATCGAACCTGCCGTTGAGACCTTCAACTTCACGTTCGCACTGGAGTACCACTCAATCCTGGTGCAGAATAAATTCCAGATAGAGGTTACGCTGCAGCATCGAGTGGTTGTCGTCGGAAATCAGCGACACCATCAGCGCACCGTCGTCGCGGGTCCAGACGTCGAGCCCTTCCATGTTATCGATCTGGTAGCCCATGTCGGCTTCCAGCAGCACCGGCCCGTCGGCGACGGCGCCCTTCTCGACGCTCTCGCCATAGATGCGCCGCAGCCGCATCTTGACGCCTCTGGCCATCGAAAAACTGCGTTCCAGAAGCAGCAGGTCGCCATCCGGCAGGAAGGCACCGTCGGTGATGTCGAAATCGCCGTTGCGCTTGACGGTGAAGACGCCCTTGCGCGGCCCTTCGATGATGGCGGCATAGATGTTGCCGGCCTTGTCGAGGCTCTTCTCGGAGACCACGACCAGCCCGCCCTCATGCTGGCCGTTGGCATTGGCATGGGTGACGGTCTCGAAGCCGCGATTCTGGCGCAATTCCTGGGCCGGAACCACGAAATCCAGCTGGCTGAACGGCGCCTTCATGCCGGTGGGGTCGATCCTGAACTGGGCGACGCGGTGGTTGCGCTCGAAGCCGACGGTGGCAACACCGTCTTTGACCGCGAGACCTTCCGCATCGACCTCCCATTTCTTGTCGATCGGCCGACCGGTCTCGTCGACCATCTGCTGCATGCGAAAATTCTGAATGCCGGACGGCCGCTTGTCAGCGTCGCGAACCACCGTGCCGAAGAACCAGAACCCGGTATCGGCAACGCCGATGAACTCGCCGCCGGCTTTCAGGAACCGGAACGCCGACAGCGCGCCGAAATCGCGCGTTGGTGAGGTCATCTCCAGCCCGCCGACGAATTCGAGCGTACCGAACTGCTTGTCGGCATGGCCAATCTGAAATTCGGCAATCGGGCGGGCCGAGACTTCGACCGGTTCGACCGAGGTGGAATCAGCCGAACCAGCTGCAGCTGAAGCCGCGCCGGCGAACAGGGCGATGGCGGCGAAAAGCGTCTGCTGAAAGCCGCGGCGCGAAAAGATCATCCGGCGCGCCGCATACCGCCGCGCCGCGTATCCTTCGCGCTCTCCTCGGCGAACAGCGAAGCCAGCTGCTCGGTCATCGCGCCGGCCAGTTCCTCGGCATCGACGATGGTGACGGCACGGCGGTAGTAGCGCGTGACGTCATGGCCGATGCCGATGGCCAGCAGCTCCACCGGCGAGCGCGTCTCGATCAGTTCGATGACCGCGCGCAGATGACGCTCGAGATAGTTGCCAGGATTGACCGACAGCGTCGAATCGTCGACCGGCGCGCCGTCCGAGATCATCATCAGGATCTTGCGCTGTTCGGGCCGGGCAATCAGCCGGTTGTGCGCCCATAGCAACGCCTCGCCGTCGATGTTTTCCTTGAGCAGGCCTTCGCGCATCATCAGGCCGAGATTGCGCCGTGCCCGCCGCCATGGGTGGTCGGCCGATTTGTAGATGATGTGGCGCAGATCGTTGAGCCGGCCGGGATTCGGCGGCTTGCCGTCCTTCAGCCACTTCTCGCGCGCCTGCCCGCCCTTCCACGCCCGCGTGGTGAAGCCGAGGATCTCGACCGAGACGCCGCAACGCTCCAGCGTGCGCGCCAATATGTCGGCGCAGGTGGCGGCGACCGTGATCGGCCGGCCGCGCATCGAGCCCGAATTGTCGAGCACCAGCGTCACCACCGTGTCGCGGAATTTGGTGTCGCGCTCCTGCTTGAACGACAGCGGCTGCATCGGATCGATGACGACGCGCACCAGCCGTGCCGGGTCGAGGTAACCCTCTTCCAGGTCGAAATCCCAGGAGCGGTTCTGCTGCGCCATCAGCCGGCGCTGCAGTCGGTTGGCCAGGCGGCCGACGACGCCGGACAGATTGGCAAGCTGCTTGTCGAGGAAGGCGCGCAGCCGGTCGAGTTCTTCCTCTTCGCAAAGCTCCTCGGCGCCGACCGTCTCGTCGAAGGCGGTGGTGAAGACCTTGTAGTCGATTTCCTTCGGCAGATTGGTGAAGGGATTGTCGTTGCGGCGCGCCTCGCCGGGTGTCTCGGCGTCCGCATCGTCATCGTCGGACAGGTCGTCGGCTGTGGCGTCGGAGGCTTCGGTCTCGGCCGACTGCTCGTCATCGGCCGACGCCTCGGCATCTTCGGATTGCGACTGCTCGGAACCGGAATCCTCTTCGCCGCCCTCCTCGCTCTGCTCCTCGCCTTGCGGCTGGTTTTCGTCATTGTCCTCGGAGTCTTCCGTCTCCTGGTCATCGCCGAGTTCCTCGGCCATTTCCATGGAGGCGAGCATCTCGCGCACGACGCGGGCGAAGGCCTGCTGGTCACCGAGCTTTGCCGACAATCCGTCGAGGTCGGCCTTGGCCTTTTCCTCGACCCAGGGCCGCCAGAGTTCGACCAGCCGCTCGCCGCTTTTCGGGATCGGCCGGCCGGTCAGCTTCTCGCGCACCATCAGGGCAAGAGCTTCCTCGATCGGCGCGTCGGCCTTGTCCTTGACGTCGACGAGGTTGGCCTTGGCGTATTTGTCCTCAAGCATCGAGCCGATATTGTCGGCGACGCCTTGCATGGCGCGTGAGCCGATCGCCTCGACGCGGGCCTGCTCGACCGCGTCATAGATGGCGCGGGCCGCCTTGCCCTCCGGTGCCAGCTTGGTGTGGATGCGCACGTCGTGGCAGGCGCGCTTCAGCGCCATGGAATCGCCAAGCCCGCGGGTGATGGCAATGTCGGTCTTCGACGCCTTCTTCGGCAGTTCGGGCAAGCGCGCGCGGCTGCCCGCAAGTGCGGGCCTATCTTTGACGAAACCGACCTCGAGTTCCTTGTCGCCGGCGATGGCGCGCATGCAGACGGTGACGGCGCGCTTGAAGCTGTCGGCTTCAGACCCCGTCTTCGACTTGTTGCGCGTGTTGTCGCCCGGACCCGCCATCGAGGCTCTGCTTACCCCAGCACCACGTTGGCGGCGCTCTCGGGCAGATCCTCGCCGAAGGCGCGCTGGTAGAACTCGGCCACCAGCGAGCGCTCGAGCTCGTCGCATTTGTTGAGGAAGGTCAGCCGGAACGCCATGCCTATATTGCCGAAGATCTCGGCATTCTCGGCCCAGGTGATGACAGTGCGCGGGCTCATCACGGTCGACAAATCGCCATTGATGAAGGCCGAACGCGTCATGTCGGCGACACGCACCATCTTGTTGACGATCTCTTTGCCCTTGGCGTCGCGATAGTGCTTGGCCTTGGCCAGCACGATGGCGACTTCGTTGTCGTGCGGCAGGTAGTTCAGCGTGGTGACGATCGACCAACGGTCCATCTGCGCCTGGTTGATCTGCTGCGTGCCGTGATAGAGACCGGTGGTATCACCCAAGCCAACCGTGTTGGCGGTCGAGAACAGCCGGAACGCCGGATGCGGGCGAATGACACGGCTCTGGTCGAGCAGCGTCAGCCGGCCCGACGATTCCAGCACGCGCTGGATGACGAACATCACGTCCGGACGGCCGGCATCATACTCGTCGAAGCACAGCGCGACATTGTGCTGGTAGGCCCAGGGCAGGATGCCGTCGCGAAATTCGGTGATCTGCAAGCCGTCCTTGACGACGATCGCATCCTTGCCGACGAGATCGATACGGCTGACATGGCTGTCGAGGTTGACGCGCACACAGGGCCAATTGAGGCGGGCGGCAACCTGTTCGATATGGGTCGATTTGCCGGTGCCGTGATAGCCCGACACCATGACGCGGCGGTTGTAGGCAAAGCCTGCCAGGATCGCCATCGTCGTGTTCTTGTCGAACAGATAGTCCGGATCGATGTCGGGCACATGCTCTGATGTTACCGAATAGGCCGGCACCACCATCTTGGAGTCGAAACCGAATTTCTCCTTCACCGACACCGTCGTGTCGGGCAGGTTGGCGATGTCGCGATCGACCTTGTTCATATCTCTCAACGTCTCCACGGGCGAAAAGCCTGATTTCGCCGGCAATCGATTTTGTTCGGGGGCGGTCTTAGAGCCTTTTCCAATCTTATGAAAGTTGGAAAAATGCCCCGACCGAAAGGTCGCTCAGCACAGGCCCGCCTGTTTGAGCACGCGATAGGCCTGCAGCACATCGCGGAACCGGTCTTCCGAACCTCTGTCGCCACCATTCGCATCCGGATGGTGGAGTTTCACCAGTTCCTTATAGCGCGCCTTGATCTCCTTGCCAGTCGCCTTTGTATCAAGGCCAAGCGTTTCCAGCGCCTTGGCCTCAAGCGGCTTGGCCTTGCGCTCGCGCGCCTCGCGCGGATCCTTTGGCCCTTTGAACAGGTCGAACGGGTCGCGCATGCGGTTGTAGTAGCCGGCACGGCCGGAGCGCATCTGGGCCATATCGGGCGACGATCGCGTCGAGGGGCCGGTGGCGCCCATCTTCCAGGTCGGCCGATGGCCGGTCATCGCTTCCTTCTGGAAGCGCGCGACCTCGGTGTCCGGCACGCCGGAGAAATAGTTGAAGCCCTTGTTGTACTCGCGCACATGGTCGAAGCAGAAACGGAAATACTCGCCCTCCTTCATGCGCCCGACCGGCGCGCGATGGGTGCCCGCCTCCTTGCAGCCGTCCCACTGGCAGATCGGCGAGTGCGACTTCAGCTCCGCGTCCTTGTCGGGGCGGACGCGAATCTTCTCGAAATATTTGGGGTACGGCTTCATTTCACCCATTTATGGGGCGTTCGCAGATGCGAAACAAGAATTGACATTTTCGCGATGATCGCCCTAACCGCTGAATCGCGGCATAAAGCAGGCGAATGGCGGATTTTGTTGCGCGGCAGCGGCTTTTTCGAAGACCGATTTTCGGTTTCAAGGCTGATGTGCCAGCCATATGTGGTGAAGGGAGACGGCGATGTCCATACAGAAGACCATGGAAGACAAGCTCAACAAGGCATTTTCGCCGGACCGGTTGGTCATCATCAACGAGAGCCATCTCCATGCCGGCCATCACCACAACGGCTCCGACCATCACGGCACCTATGACGGCACCGGCGAGACGCATTTTCGCGTCCGCGTCGTCGCTTCCGCCTTTGCCGGCATGAGCCGCATCGACCGCCACCGCGCCGTCAACGAACTGCTTGCCGACGAGTTGAAGGCCGGTGTGCATGCGCTGGCGATCGAACCGGCGGCTCCCGGCGAGAAGACCCGCTGGTAGGTCGGTTAAGCCGCGCTCAGAGCACCGCTTCGATGAGGAACGGCCCGCGCCGTGACAAGGCGCTGTCCAGCAGCGCGTCGAACCGCTCGCACGTATCGGCGCGGGCCGCCTCCACGCCCATGCCTTTGGCCAGCGACACCCAGTCGAGCGGCGGATGGTCGAGGTCCAGCATGCGCCTGGCGTTCTCGCCGATCGCCTCGACACCGACATTCTTCATCTCGCCATGCAGGATCGCATAGGTCCGGTTGGCAAACACGATCGTCACCACATCGAGATTCTCTCTGGCCTGGGTCCACAGCCCCTGCACCGAGTACATGCCGCTGCCGTCGGCTTCGAGATTGATCACCTTGCGGTCCGGACAGGCGATCGCCGCCCCCGTCGCCATCGGGATGCCTCCGCCGATCGATCCGCCTGTGCCCATCATGTAGTCGTGCGGCGCGGCAAAGGCCGACAGCGCGAAGAAACGCAGCGCCGAGGTGATCGCTTCATCGCAGACGATCGCATCCACGGGAAGCTTTCGCGCCACCGACAATGCGATGGCATCTTCCGTCAGCTTGCCGTTCGGCGTTGCCTCGTCGGGAAAGGCGGTCGCGAACACCTGTTGTTGCGCCGGCTTTATGCCGAGTTCGTCGCGCAGCGCCTCCAGCGCCGCATGCAGATCGTTGCCATGGGCGGCCAGCGTCAGCACCTGGCACCCCTCACGGACAAGCCGCCCGGGCTTTCCCGGGTAGGCGAAGAAGGCAACCGGTTCCTTCGCGCCGACCAGGATCAGAACGTCGATATTCCCGAGCACAACCGTCGCCGCATCGACCGGATAGGGGATGCGGGTCGGCGCGACACGTCCGCGTCCGCGTTGCATTCGGGCGATCAGGACATCGCTGAAAAGACGGACATCGCTGCCCGTGGAAATCTGCCCGGCGACGGCAAGCCCATCGGCTCGTGCGGCCTTCCCACGTACGATCATGCCGGCCCGACCTGGAGCCGCACGGATCGCCGCGGCGACCGTGCGCACCGCGTCCATGTCGACGGCGGGCGGCGGTGCCAGCCTCACCTTGCCGACCGAAACCGCTCCAACTTCGCCCCAGGCGGCATCAGCCGGCAGGATCAGCGTCGCGACACTGGGAGGCGTCAACGATGCGCGCAAGGCCGCCTCGGTCGCCGGCGCGACATCGTCTGGGCCGCCGATGCGGCAGACCCAGTTCGACATCGGTGTAGCAAGGCCTTCGATATCGCTTGTGAGCGGAGCATCGAGCGGCAAATGGTAGGAGGCATGGTCGCCGACGATGTTGATCATCGGGCTGAGCGCACGCCGCGCATTGTGCATGTTGGCGAGACCATTGGCCAGGCCGGGACCGGTATGCAGCAGCGTCGCGGCCGGGCGATCGGTCATCCGGGCATAGCCATCGGCAGCCCCGGTCACCACACCCTCGAACAGGCCGAGCACGCAACGCATCCGCGGTTTGCGGTCAAGCGCTGCAACGAAATGCATTTCTGAGGTGCCGGGATTGGCGAAGCAGACCGTCACATCATTGGCCAGAAGCACGTCACACAGGACATCGGCTCCGTTCATGCAATTCTCTCCTGTTGACGATCGAGGAGCAATTCCAGGAAAAGTGTTAAGCTGTTTTCCCGGGAAAAGCGCATAGCGCTTTCCCTTGGGAATTGCGCCAAAACAAACAGATAGAGCAATGCACCTGCGGGCGCCCGCACGGCAATATCCCGCCAGTGCTTTTGGTCTGATCCAGTAGCTAACGCACGAGCTTCGATCAGCCGACCGTCGATTTCAAGAATGCCAGCGCGACAGCGGTCAGCGCATCGCCGTCGTCGCCGAAATCGCGATTGATCGACATGTGCGTATAGGCGCTGCCGTCGAACAGCGTAACCCTGGTGCCGGTGGCGCGCAGGCGCTTGGCAAAGGCCTTGGAGGCTTCGCCACGGCCAGGCGCCCGCGAATAGGCGATGAAGGTCGGCGGATGCTTGCGGCCGTCGACATAGCTGATGGGCGATAGTGCCGCCCATTGCGTAGGGTCGGAAAAGACCCGCGCATAGGCCCGCACCATGCCGCCATTCCTGGCAAGCGCTACAAGGTCGTAGGCCCTTGTATCATCGAGAAGCAGGGCAGCGACGCCGGGCAGTCCACCGCGCATGCCGGTCAGCGCAATCAGATGGCAGCCGGCCGAATGGCCCATGCCCACAATGCGGTTGGGGTCGCCGCCATGCCGGGCGATGTTGGCCCTGATATAGCCATAGGCCTTTTCGACGTCGCCGGCCTGGGTGGCGACATCGGCCTCAGGCAACATGCGGTAATCGATGGAGACGAAGCAGAAGCCATTGGCCAGCAGGAAGGCCGGTTTGGCGTTGACCTGGCTGCGTTTGCCGAACTGCCAGGTGCCGCCATGGACGAAAAACACGACCGGCAGGCCGGTTGCACCATCGGGGGCATAGATGTCGAGTTTGGCCGGCCCGTAATCGAAAGTTTTTGGCGCTGGTTGGCGTTGCCGCCACGCAGCCGATGCTCCCAGTGGCAGCATCGCCGCCACGGAAGCCAGAATGAGGCTTCGTCGATCGATCATCGTGGTCTCCCGACCGTGTCGGCCAAGAGTGCCCGCGCACGCCACGAGCGTCCAGTTAAGGATCGGCAATATCCAAAAATCTGGTTCGGCGATCGATCCTCGATCCGAACGCGATCGAACTGCCCCATCGAACCCGCATCGGGCGACAGCTCTCACCGCATCAAATGCACGCTCTCGGTTCAGTTCACGAAATCAATATTTGTCCTTGACGGCCTCATCTGTCCATCACCCCCTAAGTTATTGGATACGCATTCTAATCACATGGGGTGCTGTCCCGGGTCGATGCCAGGCGCACGTTCTCTCCTTCATGTGAAGGGAACCACAATGCACCCCCGGTAGTTGAATAGATTGAGAGCCATCCGGCAGCCAGAACGGCTTTGAGGGCGGAATATCATGCGTGAGAATCAGTCCGACGTCTTCGATCTTTTTTCGGAGATTTATGCGAACGCGGCCCAGGAAGAAATCAGCCTCCAGCAGTACCTTCTTGCCTGCCGAGAGGACAAATCGATGTATGCCTCGGCGCCTGAACGGATGGTCGAGGCAATCGGCGAGCCGAACCTGGTCGACACCAGCAAGGATGAGCGACTCGGCCGCATTTTCTCGAACCGCACCGTCAAGATCTATCCCTCTTTCTCCGACTTCTACGGCATGGAGGATACGATCGAGCGCATCGCCGGATATTTCCGCTATGCCTCCCAGGGGCTCGAGGAGCGCAAGCAGATCCTCTACCTCCTCGGCCCTGTCGGCGGCGGCAAATCCTCTCTGGCCGAACGGCTGAAGAGACTGATGGAGGAACGCCCGATTTACACGCTGAAGGCCGGCAACCAGATCAGTCCGGTTTTCGAATCGCCGCTCGGCCTTTTCAATCCCGATCGCATGGGCGACCTGCTGGAAGACAAATACGGGATAGCCCGGCGCCGTCTCAACGGGCTTATCTCGCCTTGGGCGGCCAAGCGGCTTGATGAATTGTCCGGCGACATTTCCAAATTCAGCGTGGTCGAGTTGAAGCCTTCGCGGCTGCGCCAGATCGGCATCACCAAGACGGAGCCTGGCGACGAGAACAACCAGGATGTCTCGGCCCTGGTCGGCAAGGTCGACATCAGGCAATTGGAAAATTTCAGCCAGTCCGATCCGGACGCCTATTCCTACAGCGGAGGACTGAACCGGACCACACAGGGCCTGCTCGAATTCGTCGAAATGTTCAAGGCGCCCATCAAGGTCCTGCATCCGCTGCTGACCGCGACCCAGGAGGGCAGCTACAACGGCACCGAGAATTTCGGCGCCTTCCCCTATCAAGGCATCATCGTGGCCCATTCCAACGAATCGGAATGGCAGCAGTTCAAGAACAACAAGAACAACGAGGCTTTTCTCGATCGCATCCTAGTGGTCAAGGTGCCGTATTGTCTGCGGACAACCGAAGAAAGACATATCTACGAAAAGCTGCTGCGGGAGAGCGAATTGGCCACCAGTGCCTGTGCCCCTGAGGTGCTGGACATCCTCAGCCGCTTTACCGTCTCGACCCGCTTGGCCAAGCACGACAATTCGCCGCTCTACACCAAGATGCGTGCCTATGACGGCGAGAACCTGAAGGACGTCGACACCAAGGCGAAACCGGTTCAGGAATATCGCGATGCCGCCGGCGTCGACGAGGGCATGGCCGGCGTCAGCACGCGCTTTGCCTTCAAGATCCTGTCGCAGACCTTCAACTATGACACCGAGGAGGTGGCCGCCGACCCTGTACATCTCATGTACATCCTGGAGGAGGCAATCAAGCGCGAACAGTTTCCGAAGGAGACGGAAGCGGACTATCTGGAGTTCATCAAGTCCGAGCTGGCGGCCCGGTATGCCGAGTTCATCGGCCACGAAATCCAGAAGGCCTATCTGGAATCGTACAGCGAGTATGGCCAGAACCTTTTCGATCGCTACATCGCTTATGCCGATGCCTGGATCGAGGATCAGGACTACAAGGATCCCGACACCGGCCAGATCCTCAACCGCGAGGTTTTGGACAATGAGCTGTCGCAGGTCGAAAAGCCGGCCGGCATCGCCAATCCCAAGGACTTCCGCAACGAGGTGGTGAAGTTCACCTTGCGCGCCCGTGCAAGAAATCACGGCCGCAACCCGGCGTGGACAAGTTACGAAAAGCTGCGCGAAGTCATCGAGAAGCGCATGTTCGGCCAGGTCGAGGACCTCCTGCCGGTGATCAGCTTCGGCTCCAAGCAGGATAGCGTGACGGAAAAACGGCATAATGAATTCGTGCAACGGATGGTCGAGCGTGGCTACACCCAGCGGCAGGTGCGTCGCCTTGTGGACTGGTACATGCGGGTGAACAGGGCGGGTTGAGAGAGCCCGGATGGTTCCATGCCGATCTTCATCGACCGTCGCCTGAACCCAAAAGACAAGAGCCTCGGCAATCGCCAGCGCTTTCTCAGGCGTGCGCGCGAGGAACTGAAGCGGAGCATACGCGATCAGATCCGCACCGGCAGGATCGCCGACGCCGACGCCGAGCACGCTGTGCCCATGCCCGAAAGAGGCACGGGCGAGCCGAGTTTCAACAACGCTCGCAACAGCGGCAGGCGCCAGCACATCCTGCCGGGCAACAGGCATTTCTCCCCTGGGGACCTGATCCCCAAGCCCGGCGGGGGCGGCGGCGCGGGAGCCCCGGGGAATACGGCATCTGAAGACGACTTTCGTTTCGTGCTGTCGCGTGAAGAGGTGCTCGATCTTTTTTTCGAGGATCTCGAACTCCCAGATATGGTCAAGCTCAACCTCAAGGAGATCCTTGCCTTCAAGTCGCGCCGGGCTGGCTTCGCCGCCACCGGCTCACCGACCAACATCAATGTTGTGCGCACGATGCGCAACAGCCATGGCCGCCGCATTGCGCTGAGACGTCCCAAGCAGGAGGAGTTGGACGCGATCCTCCAGGAAATCGCCACGCTCGAGTTGGTGCCATCCAGCGCAGCGGCGCGTCAGCGCATTGCGGCGTTGCGCGAAGAGCTTGACCGGCTGGAACGGCGGCGCAGGCGGATTGCCTATGTCGATCCGGTCGACATCCGCTTCAACCGCTTCGATCCCCGGCCTGTGCCGAACGCCAATGCCGTCATGTTCTGTCTGATGGATGTATCCGGCTCGATGGGTGAGCGCGAAAAGGATCTGGCGAAGCGCTTCTTCGTACTGCTGCACCTGTTCTTGAAACGGCGCTACGAGCGCATCGAGATCGTCTTCATCCGCCACACGCACCTGGCCCAGGAGGTCGATGAGGAAACATTTTTCTACAACACGCAAAGCGGCGGCACCGTCGTTTCCACCGCGCTGGAGGAAATGCACCGCATTATTGACGAACGTTACCCCGCCCACGAATGGAACATCTACGCCGCCCAAGCCTCGGACGGCGACAATTTCGCCGGCGATTCCGAGCAATGCATAACATTGCTCAACGGCAAGCTCATGCGGCTGTGCCAGTATTTTGCCTATGTCGAGATCATCGACGAGCGTGAAGCCCATATCTTCGGCACGACCGAAAACGGGACATCGCTATGGCGAGCCTATAGCGAAATCGACCTGAGATGGCCGAACTTCCAGATGAGCCGCATTGCCACGCCCGCCGATATCTACCCGGTCTTTCGCCAACTCTTCGGCAGACAGCCGGCTTCCCTCAAGAGTGCATGAGGGCTCCGATGGCCAGACAAGCCAGTAAATCCAGCCTGCTTTTTTCGGGGTCCGACTGGGATTTCAAGACATTGTCACGAACCTATGACGCGATCGAGGCAATCGCGGTCGAAGAGCTTCATCTCGAAACCTACCCCGTGCAGATGGAGATCATCTCTTCCCAACAGATGCTCGACGCCTATTCATCGGTCGGCATGCCACTGATGTATCGTCACTGGTCTTTCGGCAAACATTTCCTCCATCAGGACCTGCTCTATCGCAAAGGCGGGCGAGGGCTTGCCTATGAACTGGTCATCAATTCCAATCCCTGCATCGTTTATCTGATGGAGGAAAACACCATGGCCCTGCAGGCCCTGGTGACGGCCCATGCTGCGCTCGGGCACAACCATTTCTTCAAGAACAACCAGTTGTTCAAGCAGTGGACGGACGCAGGGGCGATCCTCAGCTACCTGGACTTCGCCAAGGGCTACATTGTCCGTTGCGAGGAGCGGCACGGCCCCGCCGCCGTCGAGGCTGTTCTTGATTCCGCCCACGCGCTGATGGCGCAGGGCGTGTTCCGCTATCACCGGCCGCCGAAGCTGTCGTCGGAGCGGCAGCGCGAAGGGCTTCGCGAGCGCCTCGAATACGAAGAACACTCCTATAATGATTTGTGGCGCACGCTGCCGCCGTCGCAGCGAACGGCCAACGACAAGGGACACGACGAGCCGGAGCGGAAGAAATCGCTCAACCTGCCCGAGGAAAACCTGCTTTATTTCCTGGAAAAGAACAGCCTGATCCTGGAGCCTTGGCAGCGTGAGGTGATCAGGATCGTTCGTGTCATAGCACAATATTTTTACCCTCAACGGCAAACACAGGTGATGAACGAGGGCTGCGCCACTTTCGTCCACTATACGCTGATGAACATGCTGTTCGATCGCGGCCAGATCAGCGAAGGCGCCATGCTCGAAATCCTGCGGAATCATTCCAACGTGGTCTTCCAGCCGGCATACGACGATCCGCGCTTTTCCGGCATCAACCCCTACGCTCTCGGCCTCGATATGATGCAGGACATTAAGCGCATCTCGACCGAGCCGACGGCGGAAGACCGGGAATGGTTTCCCGACATCGCCGGTCACGGCAACTGGCTTGAGGTCCTGCTCGATGCCTGGGCGGATCACCGGGACGAGTCCTTCATCCGCCAGTATCTCAGTCCGACCTTGATCCGGAAATGGCGGTTCTTTGTGCTCGGTGACGTTGCCGAACAACCGCATTGCCAGGTCGCCTCGATCCACAACGAACGCGGCTATGCCAAGATCCGCGCCGCGCTTGCCCACAGCTACGAGATCGGCGCGAACCAACCGGACATCCAAGTAATGGATGTCGATCTGCTCGGCGACCGGCATTTGAGGCTGCAGCACAAGGTCAATGATGGCATCCTTCTCGAGGATGCCAGCCGCGATGCCACGCTTCGTCACATCCGCAGGCTTTGGGGTTATGAGGTCAGCCTGGCGGCCGTCGACGCTGAGACGGGCGCGGCTATCCACGAACGCTCGACGAGCCAGATCGCAGAATGAGACTCCTTAGCTGCGCTGGTCTCATGGCGCCAAAAAGTGCGCAGCGTTTTAAGCGTCGCCGGCTGGCCTGATCCTCAGCCTGGCAATCCGGTTCTTGTCGCGCTTCATGACGGTGAAGCGCTTGCCGTGGAACGTGAAAGCCTGCTTCTCCTCGGGGATCGACTGCGTCTCGTGGATGACGAGGCCGGCAATGGTGGTGGCCTCCTCATCCGGCAGGTTCCAGTCGAGCGCCCGGTTCAGGTCGCGGATCGGCACCGTGCCGTCGACGACGACGGAACCGTCAGCCTCCTGCTTGACGCCCTGGATGTCGACATCATGCTCGTCGGCGATCTCGCCGACGATTTCCTCGATGATGTCCTCCAGCGTCACCAGCCCTTCGACCTCGCCATATTCGTCGACGACGACGGCGAAATGCGCCTTGCGGCGCAGGAAGGCGTTGAGCTGTTCCTGCAATGTCGTGGTGTCGGGCACGAACCAAGGTTTCGAGGCAATCTTCATCACGTCGATCCTGGAGAAGTCGTTGCCGACTTCGTTCAAGGCGCGCAGCAGATCCTTGGCGTGCAGCACGCCGACGATGTTGTCGAGCGAGCCCTTCCACAGCGGCATGCGGGTATGCGGGCTCTGCAGGATCTCGCGCACCACCGCCTCCGGCGCATTGTCGGCATTGACCGAGCGCATGTTGGTGCGGTGGACCATGATGTCGGAGACTTCAAGCTCGGCGAGATCGAACAGGCCGCCGACGCGATCGCGATCCTCGCGCACTATCTGGCCGTCGCGGCGGAAATCGTCGACCGCGCCGCGCAATTCGTCCTGGGTCGAGCGCTGCGGCTCGATGCGCGACAGCTCATAACCAAAAGCGGCAAGCAGGCGCGTGCGCACGGCAACGACCAGCAGGATGAGGATGGCAAGGACAGCGACGACGATCCAGCCGGTCTCGTTGTTCATTTCGGCCGCATCTTCTGCTTGCCCAGCCGGCTTTCCTGCTGGCTGGGATGGTTCTCTTTCAGGAACGACAGCACTTCCGATGCCGGAACATCCTTGGCGATGAAGGCCTGGCCGATGCCGCGCGTCAGGATGAAGGTCAGCGCACCGCGCGACACCTTCTTGTCCTGGGTGATGAAGGCAAGCAGCGCCTCGGCGCCCGGCAGATCGCCCGGGATATCGGCCATGCGCCAGGGCAGGCCGACGGCGCGCAGATGCGCCTCGACGCGCGCCGCGTCGTCAGGGCTGGCCAGGTTGAGCCGCGACGAGAACCGGTACGCCAGCGCCATGCCGATAGCGACGCCTTCGCCATGGACAAGGCGGGTTCCGTCATATTGGGTGGCGGCTTCCAGCGCGTGACCGAACGTGTGGCCGAGATTGAGCAGCGCGCGGTCGCCGGTCTCGAACTCGTCGCGGGCAACGACGTCGGCCTTGGCCCGGCAGGCTTCGGCAATGGCCTGCGCCCTCTCCGGTCCACCGGCAAAAACCTGGCCCCAGTTCTCTTCCAGCCAGGCGAAAAATCCCGGCCGGTCGATAAGCCCATATTTGGCGAGCTCGGCATAGCCGGCGCGGAATTCGCGGATCGGCAGCGTGTCGAGCACTCCGGTGTCGGCCAGCACCAGCTTCGGCTGATGGAAGACGCCGACAAGGTTCTTGCCGCGCGCGCTATTGATGCCGGTCTTGCCGCCGACCGAGGAATCGACCTGCGCCAGCAGCGAGGTCGGGATCTGCACGAAATTCATGCCGCGCCGCACGATGCCGGCGGCGAAGCCGGCAAGGTCGCCGATAACGCCGCCGCCAAAAGCGATGACAATGTCGCCGCGTTCCAGCCTGGCTGCCAGCACACCGTCGACCACCTCTTCGAGATGAGCAAAGCTCTTGGTCTTCTCGCCGGGCGGCAGCGTGATCACGGCGGGCTGTATGCCGTCCGTCTCAAGGCTGGCCTTCAGCGCATCGAGATGCGCTGAAGCGACATTGGCGTCGGTGATCACAGCGGCGCGGGTACCCGGCAGCCGGCGCGAAATCTCCGCACCGGCGCGTGATAGCAGCCCCGAGCCGATCAGGATGTCGTAGGTCCGGTCGCCAAGGCCAACTTCGACGGTGACTGGCTGATCCGCGCTCATGATCGCACCTCGCCTGTCGCAGCGGTCACATCGATGCCGAAATGCCGGCACAGCGCATCCACCACCTCGGTCGCGATGACCTCCTTGCGGTCGTCGCGGGTCGGCACGGTGACGTCAGATGTCGCGTAGACCGGATAGCGCTCGCTCATCAGCCGCTCCAGCACGGCGCGCGGATCGGCACTTTTCAACAGCGGCCGGTTCTGCTTCTTGGAGACGCGATCCATCAGAAGGTCGAGCTCGGCCTTCAGCCACACCGACACGCCGTGCGAGGCGATCGCCTCGCGCGTCTGCGCGTTCATGAAGGCACCGCCGCCCGTCGACAGCACTTGTGGGCCGTTTTCCAGCACCCGCAGGATGACGCGCTGCTCTAGCGCCCTGAATTCGGTCTCGCCATAACGCTCGAACAGCTCCGGTACGGTCATGCGCGAGACGCTCTCGATCTCCTGGTCGCTGTCGATGAAAGGCAGCGCCAGCATCGTCGCCACCTTGCGGCCGATCGCCGTCTTGCCGGCGCCCATCAGCCCGACAAAAACGATGGAACGGCTGCCGAGCCGGCCAAGCAGCGCGGCGTGGGTCTCGTCTGGAGGATTTGCTGGCAGCGCGTTCATCGGATGTTTCGAGGGCCCTCTTTGCCGGCGTATCGACATGAAAAGCCCGTTTGCGTCAAGCGTGGCAAGCACCTTGAGCCCGATATGGGCTGGCAAGGTCTGCGCCGGAAGTTGCTGACAGGCCTCAGCTTCTTCCTTGAATTGGCCGGATTGGCGTCCCATAAGGGGACAGGGTTTGGAAACGCAGAACAAGAAGACGGGCGAAAATTAATGCCGACACTGTTTCGCTTTGTCGTGATAGCAGCGATTCTGGCTGGCATTGCCTATGGTACGATGTTCGCACTGGTGATGTTCGTGGAGCCCAAGAAGGGAGAAATGAGCGTGCGCATCCCTCCGGAAAAGCTCAATCCCAAGAAAAGTTGAATGAACAGCGCCGCTCGCATCGAAGCCTTCCTGGAAATGATGAGCGCCGAACGGGGTGCCGCCGAAAACACGCTTTCCTCCTACCGCCGTGACCTCGAAGACGCCTCTGGCGAGATCGATGGCGGGCTCGCCGGTGCGGCAGCCGCCGATATCCGCGCCTATCTCGACGACGTCGCCGCGCGCGGCTTTGCCGCCACGTCGCAGGCGCGCAAACTGTCGGCGATCCGCCAGTTCTTCAAATTCCTCTACGCCGAAGGCCTGCGCGGCGATGATCCGACCGGCACGTTGGACAGCCCGAAAAAAGGCCGCCCGCTGCCCAAGACGATGAGCGAGGCCGACACCGGCCGGCTGATCGACCGCGCAGCACTTGAGGCCGGCGATTCAGGGCTTGGCGACGGTGAGTGGCTGGCGGCGCTGCGCCTGCATGCGCTGGTCGAGGTGCTTTATGCCACCGGCCTGCGCGTTTCCGAGCTGGTCGGCCTGCCGGTGACGGTGGCACAGCGCGACGACCGCTTCTTCATGGTGCGCGGCAAGGGCGACAAGGAGCGCATGGTGCCGCTCTCGGCCAAGGCGCGCATAGCGATGAAAACCTGGCTTGCTGCCCGCGCCAAGGTTCCAGCCTTTGCCGACAGTCCGTTTCTGTTTCCGGCCGCCTCGGACAGCGGCTATCTCTCGCGCCAAGTCTTCGCGCGCGACCTGAAAGGGCTGGCGGCAAGGGCCGGCATCGCCTCGGCGAAGATCTCGCCGCATGTGCTGCGCCATGCTTTCGCCAGCCATCTCCTGCAGAACGGCGCCGATCTCAGGGCCGTGCAGCAATTGCTCGGCCATGCCGACATATCGACGACACAGATTTACACCCATGTGCTGGAAGAGCGGCTGGTGCGGCTGGTCAACGATCATCATCCGCTTGCCGACTAGGCCTCATATCGCTATGTGAGGACGACGTTTCACCCCCCGGAGCCTTGGATTCAAGGGTTCCGTCAGCCATTGCCTTCCGATGTATCGGTCCGCTCACGCATGTACAATTACCTCGATTTCGAAAAGCCGGTGCAGGACCTCGAGGGCAAGATCCTCGAGCTGAAGAAGCTCGCCGAGAATGGCGAGGCGGTCGATGTCGGCGACGAGATCAGCCGTCTCGAGAAGCGCTCCCGCGACGCCCTGCGCGACGCCTACAAGGCGCTGACGCCGTGGCAGAAGGTACAGGTGGCGCGCCATCCCGACAGGCCGCATTGCGTCGATTACATCAAGGGCCTGTTCAACGATTTCACGCCGCTGGCCGGCGACCGCAATTTCGGCGAGGACCAGGCAATCGTCGGCGGTTTCGCCCGCTTCCGCGGCGAGCCTGTTGCTATCATCGGCCAGGAAAAGGGTTCCGACACGACCAGCCGCCTGAAGCACAATTTCGGCTCGGTGCGGCCGGAAGGCTACCGCAAGGCGGTACGGCTGATGGAACTCGCCGACCGCTTCAATATCCCGCTGCTGACGCTGGTCGACACCGCCGGCGCCTATCCCGGTGTCGGCGCCGAGGAGCGCGGCCAGGCCGAAGCCATTGCCCGTTCGACCTCCGCATGCCTTGGCCTCAAGGTGCCGTCGATCTCGGTGGTCATCGGCGAAGGCGGCTCGGGCGGCGCCATCGCCATCGCCACCGCCAACCGCGTCTATATGCTCGAACACTCCATATATTCGGTGATTTCGCCGGAGGGCGCGGCGTCGATCCTGTGGCGCGACACCACACGATCCAAAGACGCGGCGACCAACATGAAGATCACCGCCCAGGATCTTTTTGAGCTGAAGATCATCGACGCCATCATTCCCGAGCCGCTCGGCGGCGCGCATCGTGGCGCCGAAACCGTGATCGCCGCGACCGGCGACCTCATCGCCAGGACGATGAAGGATTTTGCCGGCGCCAACACCGATTTCCGCGAGCAGCGCCGCGAGAAATACCTGGCAATGGGCCGCAGTCTCTGATCGCAGGCAGCCTTGCTCGCCACAATGTGGCGGCACGGAGCATTTTTGCCACAAAAATGCCGCTGCTTTCAGCTCAATGGGACTGCCGTCAGGGGACGCATCGACACTTGCGGTAAGGAATTTGTTAGGGTTAACGGGCTTAGGGTCTGTCGATGTGCAGTGCAGTAGCCGGGGCGCGAACGCCCTGGCGCCAGAGAAAAGACGATATCCGTAGCCATGTTCGCCAAGCTTGCCCGTACCGGAATGCTGATAGCCGCGCTCGGTGTGGCCGGCTGCAACAATTCGTCGATGAAGGATTTTGCCCCGGAAGCCAACAAGCCGCTGCCCGACAAGATCCTCGCCGACATGAGGGCCAAGGGCATGGTCCGCACCTCGTCGGTGATGGCCCGCATCTTCAAGGAAGAGGGCAAGCTCGAAATCTGGAAGGCCAAGACCAACGGCCGCTACGACATGGTCGCCAGCTACGACATCTGCAAATGGTCGGGCAAACTCGGGCCTAAATACACCGAAGGCGACCGCCAGGCGCCGGAAGGCTTCTATACGGTGCGTCCGGCGCAGATGAATCCGCGCTCGAACTACCATCTGTCCTTCAACATCGGCTATCCCAACGCCTATGATCGCGCCAATGGCCGCACAGGCTCCAATTTGATGGTGCATGGCGCCTGTTCGTCATCGGGCTGCTATTCGATGACCGACGCGCAGATCGAGCAGATCTATGCCTTTGGCCGCGATGCCTTCCAGGGCGGCCAGACCGAGTTCCAGATCCAGGCGTTTCCGTTCCGCATGACCGCCGCCAACATGGCGCGCTACCGCAACGACCCGAACTACGACTTCTGGAAGATGCTGAAGGTCGGCTACGACAATTTCGAGATCACCAAAGTGCCGCCGAAGGTCGACGTCTGCGAAAAGCGCTATGTTTTCAACCAGGCTGCCGCCGACGGCGAAACGTTCGATCCGACCGGCGCCTGCCCGGCGACGACGCAACCTGATTCGCTGAAAAGCGCCTACAACTCCTATATGAGCACCTACGACGCGGCGTTCAACGGCGCGGTCAAGGCCAGCGTGCCGGCGCCCAAGCCGACCATTGCTGGCATCAAGGAAGCCAGCATCGTCTCGGACTGGTCCAAGCGCCGCGCCCGCGGTGAGCGCGTACCGATCGATCCGCCGTCGCTCAACAACGACGGCTCGGTCACCGAGACGGCGCGCATGGGCCGCATCGATTCGCCTGCCGGCCGCAAGATGGCCGCCCTCGACGCCGAAAAGGCCGCCAAGCAGAAGGCCGAAGAGCAGAGACTGGCTGCCATAGAGGCGGCCAAGCAGGCCAAGGAAGCCGCCAAGGCTCAGGCTCTGGCTGAAAAAGAGGCCGAGAAGGCTGCCAAGGAAGCCCCTGTCGCCACCGCGACCATCGCAGCCCCTTCCGAAGCCGCGCCAGTGGCAGAAACGCAAGCCGCGAGTGCCGACGAGAGCCGGGTGACAAAGCTGAAGAACAAGCTGCTCGGCATGTTCGGCGGCTGATTTTCACCCGTGACTGATCGCGTCGCTGTCTATGACCTCAAGGGACTGAACTGCCCCTTGCCCGTGCTCAAGGCCAAGAAGCGCCTTGCCGGCATGCAACCGGGCAGCCGGCTCTGGCTTGAAACCACCGATCCGCTCGCCGTCATCGACATTCCGGCATTCTGCTCCGACAGCGGCCACAATCTCATCGAAACGGCGGCTGTCGTCGGCGGCCATCGCTTCCTGGTCGAGCGCGGCGAACAGCGATCGTAGAGCTTACCGTCCGGCAATCGCCAGCGGATTGTTTTCCAGCGCCGCGCGGTCGGGCGTATCGATCGACGGCCGGTTGGTGAAGGCGGCGAACAGCCGGCGGATATAGTCTTCCGGCATGTCGAGCGTGATCAGAACCAGCCGTGTGCCACGCTGGCCATCGGGCCAGGCCGGCAATTGCACCGGCGGATGCAGGATTTTCTGCACGCCATGGATCACCAGCGGCCGCGACGGGTCTTCCCTGAGTTCGATGATGCCCTTCATGCGCAGCAGGCGCTCGCCATGCGTCGAACGCAACAGGTCGAGAAACATCTCGATGGCCGAAAACGGCACCGGGCCGTCATGCACCAGCGAATAGGAGCGCACCCGCGAATCGTGGCGATGGCCGTGGTCATGGCCATGTTCGTGATCATGCCCATCTTGATGATCGTGATCACGATGGTGGTCGTGATCGTGCGCTGCTTCCTCGCCAAGCCAGCGCCGCACATCAGCGGATTTGGTGGCGGGATTGTAAAGGCCGCAGTCGAACAGCGCCGCCACGCCTGTCCCGGTATCGGCGGCATCGAGCAGCTCGGCGCCCGGATTGATCTGCCGCAGTCGCGCCCGCAGCGTTTCCAGTTCGCTGGGGTCGGTGACCAGGTCTGCCTTGCTGAGCACGATACGGTCGGCGACGGCAACCTGCTTGACCGCCTCGACATGGGCATCGAGCGTCGCCTCCCCGTTGACGGCGTCGACCAAAGTAATGACGCCGTCGAGCCGGAATGCCTGGACGAGTGCGGGATGCGCCATGATCGACTGCAGCACCGGCGCCGGATCGGCCAGCCCCGTGGTTTCGACGATGACACGGGAGAGCCGGGCGATGCGGCCGGTCTGCAGCCGGTCGACCAGGTCGGCCAACGTGTCGACCAGTTCGCCGCGCACCGTGCAGCACAGGCAGCCGTCGGAAAGCTGGATGATGCCGTCGGAGGACTGCTCGACCAGCAAATGGTCGATCGCCACCTCGCCGAACTCGTTGATGATGACCGCCGTATCGGCCAGCGCCGGATCCTTCAACAGCCGGTTGAGCAGCGTCGTCTTGCCGGCGCCGAGGAAACCGGTCAGCACCGAGACGGGGATCGGGAAGCCGCTCATTGAGTTCTATCTGTCTGTTCGAGCATGATCTTTTCCGAAAACCGGTCTCCACTTTTCGGGATCATGCTCTAGTTCGCAACCTTGGCCGGCTGGTCGCCCTGCGCGGCGGAGCCGGCAATCTTCGGACCCGTCCCGGCCGGTGCCGGCCTATCGGGCCGCCAGCTCGGGATCGGCACGTCGGCATAGTCCTGTCCGCCTTGGTCGAGGACGGCCTTCGGCGCCGGACCGGTGGCGCCGCCAAGGCCGACGGCAACCAGCGTCGGCACATGGTCGAGCTTTTTCTGATAGGGCGATTTCGGCACGTCCTTGGCAACAACCGGCGGCGCTTCGGACTGTTCCTGCGGCGCCTTCTTCTTGCAGACCTCGTCATGCATGTCGTTGGGCGAGACCGTGTCGCCATAGGGCGCCAGCGTAGTGACGGTGGCCGAGCCGGCGGCAGGCGTGTCGAAACCCTGATCGAGCAGTTTCGCGGCCGTCTCGGCACGGGTGACCGCCGACTTCTCGCCAAGCACCACCGCGACAAGCGTGCGCCCGTTGCGGGTCGCCGAACCGATCATGTTGAAGCCGGAGGGGCAGACAAAGCCGGTCTTCATGCCGTCGGCGCCGGGATAGCGGCCGATCAGCAGATTGTAGTTGGGAATAGCCTTCTTGCCGACGGCAAGGCCTTCGATCGAAAACCACGACGCATATTGCGGAAATTCACGGCGGATCGCCATCACCAGAACGGCGAGGTCGCGCGCCGTCGTGTACTGGTCCGGCGAATAGAGCCCGTTCGGATTGACGAAATGCGTGCCGTTCATGCCGAGCCGGATCGCTTCGGCATTCATCCGTTCGGCGAAGGCTGCCTGCGAACCGCCGACATTCTCGCCGACGGCCATGGCGATGTCGTTGGCCGATTTGACCAGCATCATCTTCAGCGCATTGTCGAGCCGCATCACCGAGCCCGGCTTGAAACCCATCTTGCTTGGCGGCTCGGAAGCGGAGTGTTTCGTCACCTTGATCGGCGAATCAAGCTGGACCTCGCCGGCGGCGATCGCTCGAAAGGTCACATAAGCGGTCATCAGCTTGCTCAACGACGCCGGATACCAGCGCTTGAATGCATCCTGATGCTGCAGGATCTTGCCGCTGCCGAGGTCGAACACGACCACCGGATTGGCCAGCGCCGGCCCGGCCAGGACCGACAGCGCGATTGTGCCAGCCGAGAATAGTTTGAGGAAATGCCTGTGCCGCATGATCAAATCCGAAATCGCCTCTTGCCGTAGTCGCCCCTGGCTCCGTAAGATTTCGTTACGCGATCGCCAGCATGATAGGTCCGACCCTCAAAAACCGGACCGCATCGATGCGGTGCTATTTACCCTATGTGACGCCAAGATGGCAAAGTGCCTGGCGATCACAATTGCAAGGCAGCGGCCGATACCCGCCTGTCCCAACAGCGAGATGGAACCATCATGCCAATCCTGAACCGTGCCGCCGAAATGCAGGACGAAGTTGCCGGCTGGCGCCAGCATCTGCACCAGACGCCAGAACTCAACTTCGACGTCTTCAAAACCGCCGCCTTCGTCACCGAGAAGCTGAAAGCCTTCGGTTGCGACGACGTGGTGACCGGCCTCGGCAAGACCGGCGTGGTTGGCATCATCCGCGGCCGCCAGGGCCAAGGCCCCACCATCGGCCTGCGCGCCGACATGGACGCGCTGCCGCTCAACGAGATATCAGGCAAGCCCTATGCCTCGACCATTCCCGGCAAGATGCATGCCTGCGGCCATGACGGCCACACGGCGATGCTTCTGGGCGCCGCGAAATATCTCGCCGAGACGCGCAACTTCACCGGCTCGGTGGCGGTGATCTTCCAGCCGGCCGAGGAAGGCGGTGGCGGCGGCAACGAGATGGTCAAGGACGGCATGATGGAGCGTTTCGACATTTCCAAAGTGTTCGGCATGCACAACATGCCGGGCCTGCCTGTCGGGCAGTTCGCCATCCGCCCGGGTCCGATCATGGCGGCGACGGCCGAGTTCACCATCACCGTGCGCGGCAAGGGCGGCCATGCGGCTATGCCGCACGGAACGATCGACCCGATCGTCATCACCAGCCAGCTGGTCGGCGCCTTGCAGACGATCGCCTCGCGCAGCACCGACCCGGTCGAGGCCGTGGTGGTGTCGGTGACCAAGTTCCACGCCGGTGATGCCTACAACATCATTCCGGAAACGGCGGAAATCGCCGGCACCGTGCGCACCTTGCGCAAGGAAATCGCCAAGAAGTCCGAAGAGCGCATCCGCACGATCTGTGAAGGACTGGCGATCGCGTTCGGCGCCAAGATCGAGGTCGACTACCAGGCAAACTACCCCGTGACCTTCAACCACGCGGAAGAAACGGTGTTTGCCAGCGATATCGCGATCGGTGTCGCCGGCGACGCCCATGTCCACCGCGGCATCCAGCCGGTGATGGGCGGCGAGGATTTCTCCTATATGCTCGAAGCCCGCCCCGGCGCCTTCATCTTCATCGGCAATGGCGACACCGCCGGTCTCCACAACCCGGCCTACGACTTCAACGACGAGGTCATCCCGCACGGCATGAGCTACTGGGTGAAACTGGCGGAAACCGCGCTGGCCGCCTGATACCTTCAACGCCAAGAGGCTGACCGAATTGCGTTCGGCCAGCCTCTTGGCGAAACGATCCGAAGCGGCTATGTGTCGGGCCGCGTGGTCCCGTAGCTCAGTAGGATAGAGCGGCAGATTCCTAATCTGTAGGTCACAGGTTCGATTCCTGTCGGGATCACCATGCTTTTCAATGGCTTAGTGAAGAGCCGTCGTACTTTTTCGCGAAATTGGGTCTGTTGGAGAGGGCAAAACCATCACGCTCTCATGCGCGCATTTGACAATCGTCGGGTCTCAGATGTGAGAGAGAAACCTCGCTTGCGCTGGCATTTCGGCATTCGTCTGCTGCATTGGCTAACCGTGATCGCGCTCGCGGCGCAAATCGCCATTGCCTTCGGACCGATGGACGGGCCGGGTATGGCGACGATGAGCTGGCTTCCGCTTCACATGTCGATCGGCGTGACGATCCTTGCCGTCATCATCCTCAGGCTTTGCTGGCGCATCTTCATCCGGGCCCCTGTCAGGCAAACCTCACGGTTTATGCGGTTTGCGACTTCATTCTTCCATGTGCTTCTCTACGTCACGATTCTCGCCGTCCTGATAACGGGATGGCTGGGCTACCGGCCAATGCCTTTCATGCCTCCCGCACGGCTTTTCGGAAACTTGCCTGTCCCGTTGGCGCCATCCGTCGGCGCGACAAGGGCTTTCGCGTCCATCCACGCAAAGCTGGTCTGGATACTGCTTGGATTCGTCGGCGTTCACATCCTGGCTGCGTTTGTGCATTTCGCGCTGCTTCGCGATGATATCATGTACACCATGCTCTTTGGACGGCCGGACATCGCTTCGCGCAAAGAGAAAGCGCAGCTTGCTGTCGACGATGACGCCGGCGGCTCACGCAATCGCCCATAATCCTCCCGCAATGACAGCCGCGTATCGCGCCGCCGGCGGCTTCCTACCTGCCGTGGGCTCGCTAGACCGATGGACGACGAAGAATCATAGTGACAATGCACTTTTTACCTTGGTCGCCCGACCGTCACATTCGACGCACAAGGCCGAGAGCATCGACCGGCCGGTGGGCAGCGAGGCAGTCCGGAAAATAGTGCACTCTCGCCGTAATTAGCAAAAGTTGTGGCTAGTCAGCCTCCCGCGCCTGCGCCATCGGCTTTTGTAGTAGTCTTACGTCTGAAAACTTCGGCCGAGAATCAGCCGGGGTGGCGGGCGGCTGGTTGTGGCGACACTCAACGCGCAGGTTCTGGATTTCCTAGACTGGTGGCTCGATGAGCTGCGAGGGGTCTGGACGCGGATTGTTCCCAGGCAAAAGCAAGCTTCCACCTCCGACTGGATTGTCAGCCTGGCGGATGACGGCATTCGCGCCCGCGAGGCCAATGCGCCGGAATTTCAATCGATCCCGTTGGCGCTCACAGCTTCTTCCGACGAGGTTCTGGCACTTCTCCAGGGCGGGCCTCGGCGCAAGCGGCCGACCTTCGATATCCGCATCGAGCCCGGGCTGTTCCTATCCAGGCAATTGGCGGCGCGGCGGCTGCCGCTTCGCCAGGCCCGGGACATGGCCGAACTCGACCTTCTGGCCTCGACGCCGATCGATCCGGCGCAGGTGCATGTCGTCTTCGTCAGGCAAATTGAGCGGGACTGCTTCTACCATGTCATCAAGGCGAAGACGCTGGCTGCGGTGTTGGAAGCTGTCCGCCGGGCCGGCGGATCGGTCCGCTGCCTGTCGCTGTCGCAGCCGGACCGCATGCTGCAGGCCGATCCGCTCAGCCTCGCCGCCATCTGGCCGCTGACCGCGCGCGACCGGCGCGGCAGGACCGTAGGGATGGCGGCCTGTTCGATGCTGGCCGGAGCCGTGCTCTTCACATTCGCTCACGCACATTGGCGCAGCTGGGAGGCGGGTGCCGAACTGGACGCGCAGATCGCCGATGCGCAGGTGCTGGCTAAGGCGGCACGCACCTCGCTGCAGAAGCGCCAGGCCGGCATTGAGCAGATCGAAAATATCCGTCAAGAAAAGAAGACCACAGCGTCGCTGGTCCGCGTCTGGGCCGAGCTGACGCACCTGCTTCCCGACACGACCTGGCTGACCGATCTTTCGGCCAAGGGCGACGACCTGACCATCACAGGCTTTTCGGCCTCCGCCGCCGAGCTGATCCAGCCGCTCGACGCCTCGCCGTTGTTTTCGGCGCCCGAATTCGCCTCGCCCGTGGTCAAGGTTCCCGGCCAGGAGGGCGAACACTTCACCATTACGGCAAAGATCGGAGCGCTCTGACGATGCTCTCCGCCATCCTCAACACCAGCCCGCTGGTTCGCCGGCTGATCGCGCTGGCCATCGCGGCGGTATCGGCTGGCGTCCTCGCCTGGGTGATGTTCGCGGCGCTCGACAGTGTCGCCTCGGCACAAGCCGGGATCGAGGAGAAGCGCGAGCTTCTCGGCCAGTTGCAGAGCGTGGCGGCACTGGCCATGCGCCTCGATAGCGCCGCCAGTCCGGCAGTGGCAGCAAATCCCGAATTTCTCACCGGCGAGAGCGAAGCGATCATTCGCGGCGGGCTGCAGACCCGCCTGAACGCGATCGCCGCCGCCAATGGCGTGAACGTGCTGTCGGCCGGCAATGCACCGGTGCTCAGCGAAGCCGGCGTCGATTTCATCGGGCTGCGGGCCAACCTTTCGGGGCCGCTCGAGGGCATTCACAACGCCGTCCTCGCCATCGAAACGTCGCTTCCGGTGCTGTTCATTCGCGAGGCCACCGTGCGTACGACCGATGTCGGACCGGCCGCCGGGCGCAGCGGCGACCCCGAGATCTTTGCCGAGATCCTGTTTTACGGCCCGCTGCAAACGCAAGACGCATCGGCGGCCAGTGGGGCCAAGCCATGACCCTGAAAGTCACCGGCCTGGCGATTGCGGCCATGATCACAGGCCTCATCCTGGTCAATGTCGCGCTCTACGGCACGCCGGTCGACATCACGCCGGTCGCCTCCGGGAGAGGGCATGACGGCGCGTTGGCATCAGCGGCGGGATCGCTGCAGTTTCCCGAGGCCGGCGATTTCAGCGAGACATTCCGGCGTCCGCTGTTCACACCGACGCGCCGGAAAATCGTGCCGCCGCCAGTCCCGCCGCAGCCGATGGAAATTGCCGTCGCACCGGCCGAGCAGCCGGCGTCACTGCTCGAAGCCGCACCGGCCGTTGCGCCATCGCTGCTGGGCATCAGCAGAAACGGCGGAGCGGCAAAGGCGCTGCTGCGCGTCGCGGGCAGCGATGCTGCTGTCTGGTATGGCAATGGCGAGACCGTCGATGGCTGGAAGGTGTCGGCGATCGACAAAGATCAGGCCGTGCTCGAGCGGGACGGCAAGGTGGCGCACATCCTGCTTTATCCGCCATGGGAGAACTTCCCGCCACCACCACCGCCCCCTCCGCCACCCCCGGTCCCGGAATTATGAGCGGCCGCACACCTCACGACGGCGCAAGCGCAGGCAACGAAAGCCCAAATAGCGGCTTTTCGCTGGTCGCCGTGCTGGTGTTCATGCTGATCGTCTCGGCAATCGTCGTGCCCTTCGCCGTGACGGCCAAAACGCGGCTGATGATCGCCAACAACGAGGTAGAACAGGAGCGCCTGTCGCTGCTTGCCGAGGGCCTGGGCAATCTTATTGCGAGTGAATTGACCGGCGGCTCGGGAACGAAGACATTCCCGCTGGATTCCACACCGGCAGCGTGCCGGTCGGGTGCGCTCAGTTTCGATGTGCGCGTCCAGGATCACGGCGGGCTGATCGATCTCAATGCCGCCGACGACTATTTGCTGGCGCTTGGTTTCGCATCGCTTGGCTTCGAGCAGCAGGCGTCGCAAGCGCTGGCCAAGGCCGCGCTCCGGTTTCGTGACAACGCCAAGCTGTTTGCCGGCCAGCCCGGGCCCAGAAGCGCCGTCGGGCCGCCGCAAGACAAGCAGGCGCCGTTCGAATCGGTGTCCGAACTGCAGGAGTTCGCTGCCCTTGCGTCAGTGCCCCTGCAGGCCCTCCATACCGCCTTCACGGTCAACTCGAAGCGCGGCACGATCAGCGCCGATCGTGCACCGAACCGTCTTCGGGCGGCCCTTGCCACTGGTTCCAGCGCGGCGCTTGTTCAGGCTGCCGAGGCTTCGGCCTACACGGTCGACGTGGCCGTCACACGCGACGGATCCGGCATCACGGGTCAGGCCGGGTTCATCATCGAGAAATCTCCGGTGAGCGACACGGCGTTCCGGCGCGTCTCGCGAAGCCCGGCGCGTGACGCCGGCACATTGCCGGCAGACGCCGGCAGTGCCGGCTGCGAGGTGCTTTTCGGCACCGAGGCCGCACAGCTCCTGCAGGGGTGGAGCTCATGAATGCTCCCGTCCAGCCCCAGGGGATCGAAGCGTTTCTGGCGTTTCTCGAAGGCGAGAAGGTGCTGACCGCGCACGCGGCCCAGCGCGCCTTGGGAGCATCGCGAACCTCAGGACACCCGTTCGATACGGTGATGACCGAGCTCGGGCTGATCGGCGAGCAGGAGCTTGCCAACAGCCTCAGCCGCTACCTCCAGGTACCGACGCCGGTCGAGATTCCCGAACAGGTCGGCCCCGAAATGCTGGCAAGCGTGCCGCTGGTCTACCTGCGTGAAAACGCAATCCTGCCGCTGCAGATGGATGCCGAGCGGCTGGTTGTCGCCGTCGCCGATCCCTTCTCGTCGGCAACCATGGACGCCCTCGCCTTCCACTATGAGCGGACAGTGGCACTGCGCATCCTGCCTAGGCGCACGATCACCGAATGCATCGATCGCATCGAGCAATCGGCTCTGGCGGCCGTTTCAAATGGCGGCGGCGGTGGCGAATTCCTGGATTTCGGCCCCGACGACCTCGAACGATTGAAGGATTTTGCCCGTGAGGCGCCGATCGTCCGCTTCGTCGCCGAGACCATCCACAAGGCGGTCGATGCAAGGGCCACCGACATCCACATCGAGCCGCTCGAAGATCACGTCCGCATCCGCTTCAGGCATGACGGCATGCTGTCGACGGTCGACACCGCCTCGATTGCGATGCTGTCCGGCATTTCCACCCGCATCAAGATCCTGTCGCGGCTCAACATTGCCGAACGGCGCCTGCCGCAGGATGGACGCATGCGCATTGCCGTGCGCGGCCGCGACGTCGACCTGCGCGTCTCGGTCATTCCGTCGATTCACGGCGAAGCCATTGTGCTTCGAATTCTCGACCGCGCCGGCGTCGAATTGAAGTTGGAGAAACTCGGTTTCGATGGTGCCGCTCAAGCCAAGATCCGCTCCATGTCGCAAGCCGCCAACGGCATCGTGCTGATCACCGGGCCGACCGGCAGCGGCAAGACGACGACGCTCTATTCCATTCTCGCCGAGCGGTCACGTCCGGACGTCAAGATCTTCACCGTCGAGGATCCGGTCGAATATCGCATGGCGGGCATCACCCAGCTGCAGGTCAATCCGGCGATCGACCTTGATTTCGCGGCCGCGCTGCGTTCGATCCTGCGCCAGGATCCCGATATCATCCTGCTCGGTGAAATTCGCGATCGCGAGACGGCGCAGGTCGCGGTCCAGGCAGCCCTGACCGGCCATCTGGTGTTTTCGACACTTCACACCAACAGTGCCGCCGGCGCCCTGACGCGGCTTCGCGACATGGGCATCGACGGCTATCTGCTCGGCGCGACGATCCGGGGCGTCATCGCACAGAGGCTGTTGCGCCGTATCTGCCCGACTTGCCATGGCGCCGAACAAACCGGCCCGGCCTGCCGCACCTGCAACGGCTCCGGCTACAGCGGGCGCACGGTGACTTACGAGATGCTGCAGGTGTCGCCGCGCATCGCCGAGCTTATCGATCAGGGTGCCGGCGAGATAGAGATCGGGAAAATTGCCGCCGAGGACGACCTCGTACCGATGTCGGTGCACGCAACCGCACTTGCCCGATCGCAGGTCACCACCATGGACGAAGTCCGGCGTGTCATCGATCTCGCGGGAGGGGGCTGATGCCGGCCTTTGCCTATCGCGCCTATCTCGTCGACGGCAGCACCGAGACCGGCGTTCTCGATGCGTCGACCAAACAAGATGCGGCGCGCAAACTGGCGCAGCAGGGCCGCCGTTCCTACCATCTTGCGCCTGTGAGCGGGGACAAGCAGCAGCTTCGCCTGCCGGGGCGCAGCGCACTGACGTTGACCCGCAAGGTCGATCTCAGCCGTCTGTTTTCCGAGCTTTCGGTGCTTCTGAATGCCGGTTTCACCGTCGACGGCGCCTTGGGCGCGGTCATTTCGGGCGAGGCCAACGGCCAGCGGCGTCAACAGCTGCAATCGGTGCTCGATCTCACGACCGGCGGCCGGCCGATCGCCGAGGCCTTTGCCGGGCTGCCGGGTATCACCTCCGACGTTGCCGCCCTGCTCGCCAGCGGCGAGCGCAGCGGCAAGATGGCCTATATATGCCAGCGGCTGGCGGACACGTATGAGGCAACGGCCAAACGCCGTTCGGCAATTATCGAGGCTCTGGCCTATCCTGCCTTCCTGCTGCTGGTGATGAGTGGGGCGCTGGTCATTCTGGCGACGGTCCTGGTACCGGCGCTGGAACCGATTTTCGAAGGCTCATCTGCCCCCAAGCCGTTCACCATGACCATGCTTTCTGCATTCGGCACGGTGTTCCGCGACTATCCGTTCGTCTTCCCGCTGGCGGCGGTCCTCGGCCTGCTTACCTGGCTTTTTCTGTCCCGATCCACCGGTGCGAGAAAACGCCTCTCGCATTGGCTATTGAAGATCCCGCTGATCGGCGCGCTGGTCAGGGATGCCGTGATCGCGCGCTATCTGGAAACGCTTGCGCTGCTGCTCGGCAATGGCGTGGCGATGACCGAGGCGCTCGGCCTGGCCGCCAATGTTTCCAGGCAGAGTTCACTGGCGGCAAGCTTTGCGGCGATCGAAGAAACCGTCGCCAACGGCGCCCGCCTGCATGGCGCGATCGTCAAGGCAGGGATTTTCGACAATGCGACGATGTCGCTGGTCTCGCTCGGCGAAGAGGCCAACGCCCTTCCGGTGGTCCTGGATCGGGCGGCGAAAATGCTGCAGCTGACGCTGACGCGACGGATCGACACTGTGCTGAAGCTGCTGACCCCGGCTTTGACGATTTCGCTCGGTTTCCTCGTCGGAAGCCTGGTCATTTCGGTGATGACCACAATCCTCAGCATCAACGATCTGGCGCTGCAATGACAGCTGCGTCGAGAGCCGGCGCGCCGGCACATGCAACGGCCGGATTTACCCTGGTCGAGATGCTGGTCGTGCTGGCGATCATGGCCCTCGTCGCGGCCATCGCCGCGCCAGGGCTGGTCAGCAATTATCGCACCAAGAACCTGGAGACACTGGCCGGCGAGATCACCATGCGGCTGCGCCTGTCGCGTACATCGGCGATCGCCACTGCCAGGCCCAAGCAGGTTCTCGTCGATCTCGGCGCCCGCGCCTTCCGTTTTGGCGAGCGGGACACGCTCACGCTGCCGGACGATGTCAAAATGACCGTGACCACTGGCCAGGAGACCGTCATCGCCGACCGGCAGACAGTCTTGACCTTCCTTCCCGATGGCAGCGCTTCCGGCATGGATATCTCCCTGCAGCGAAAAGGGCGGACCGCGCGCATCGCCGTCAACTGGCTGACAGGACTTTCAACCTGGCGCGCGCTGCCATGACGGCGCCATCGTCTCAACCGGCCTCCGAAGACGGATTTTCGATCCTGGAGATGATTGTCGCCATGACCATCCTGGCGCTTGTGCTTGGCATCGCCAGCCAGTCGATCGTTCTGGCGAGCCGCAGCATCGCTGCGGCCAAGCGCCAGGTCGAGGCCGCCAGGACCGTGCGTGTGATGCTGGCCGACTACGAAGCCCAAGCCCAAACCACGGCGCCAAACGGCTGGACCCTGAAGACGCACACGATAAAAATGTCGAAGGCCAAGGTGACGGCTGTGCTCATAGAAAAGACGGGCGGAGCGTTTCCAGGCAAGCCGTTTCTAACCTTCGTGCCGGTGCAGGAGCCCGGTGCTCAATGAGCGGCCTGTTTTCCCTCACTCACTCGAAAATCCGCGCCGTCTGCCTGCCGGAGCGTCGTTCAGGCATCCTCCTGCCCGACGCCAGATCATCGAGGGGATCATCGGCATCAGTCGAGGGATTTGCGCTGATCGACGTGTTGGTCGGTCTGGCCCTGATCGGCGTGATCACATCGCTAATGATGGTCTTCCTCAGCCAGGCTCGAACCATGCTGCGCATCGAAAAAGCAACGGAATTCCAGATGGAGGTCGATGCCGCATCGCGGTTTCTGGAAACGGCGATCAGCCATGCCGAGCCCTTGCCCTTGTCGAAGTCATCGCCGGACCAGGTGCTTTATCTCGACGGCGATGGTTCCCGGATCGAGTTCAACGCCGTTCAGGCGATCGGCTTCAAATCTTCCGCGCTGCGCGAAATTGCCGTTTCGCTTGGCGGAAGTGCATTGGCCATTGTCCAGAAAACACGGCGCGGCAGCGGACCCGGCGCGTCGACGCAGAGCCAGCCGGTGCGGCTGCTCGGCGGTGTGAACGCCATAAGATTCGAATATCTCGACGGTTCGGTGACTGGTTCATCGTGGTTGCCGAGCTGGAATGCGCCGCGGCGCCTGCCCGCCGCCGTGCGCTTCACCGTTTCGGTTCTGCGCGATGGTGCTGCCTATTCGACGAGCGGTTTTGCCCGCCTCGACCTGGCCAATGCCCGGCAGCTGCCAGGCACGAACGAAACACAGCGCTCCGAAACACAGCGCCCATAGAACAGAAAAATCAGTTGCTGATATCCTGGTCTTCGCCGGTTCCATCGGGCTTGCCGTCTTTTCCAAGGCTGCGGATGACCACGCCGCTCGCATCGGCCTTCACTTCGTAGGAATAAGGCCTCCCCCACGGATCCTTGAGACCGGTCGTTCCCTTGAGGTAAGGGCCGTTCCAACGCGCTTCGCCTGTGGGCGCCGCGACCAGGGCCGAGAGCCCCTCCTCCGCGGTCGGATATTTCGCATTGTCGACGTAGTAGAGTTCGAGCGCGCTTTCGATGTTGCGAACTTGCGCCTTGGCCGCGTTGGTCCTGGCCGAGCCGAGATAGCGCAGCACCTGAGGTGCTGCGAGCGTGGCAATCAGCGCGATGATGGCGAGCACGACCAGAAGCTCGACCAGGGTGAAGCCGCTTTCGCGATCGTCGCGTTCTCGGCGGGATTTTTCAGCGGTAAAGCGTGGAGTGATCATCAGAGCAGTCCCATGTCCAAACCTGCAAATTGCTCCAGTGCCCAGCTGCAGCCGAGGCCGATGGCGATAAACGGACCGAAGGCGACACGGGCTTTGGCCGCCGCCGGCCCTGTCGCGACCACCAGCCCGCCGACGAACAGCAAAGCGCTGGCGCTGGCGACGAACAGCAGCACCGGCAACAGCAGCGGGCTGATCCAGCATGCAGCGGCGGCCAGCATCTTGACGTCGCCGAGGCCGAGACCAATCCTGCCGGTCATCAGGAAATGACCGCGCCGGATCAGCCAGGCCGCGGCAAAGGTCACGACCGCGAACAGCAGCCGCACCGGCAGGCCTTCCGCGTCCGTCGCCGTCTGATAGGCAAGGCCAATGCCGGCCAGCGCCAGGTTGAGCCCATCCGGGATGATCTGCCGGCGGAAATCGGCGATCGCAATGGCGGCAAGAACCGCCGCCAGGGCGATCGTGGCAGCCGCCAGCGCGAGGGATGAGTGCATCGTCAATACGCCAGCCTCTTCAGGTCCTGTTGCAGCTTGGTGCCGCCGCGTCGCTTCTGGATCGGCGTCTGCAGGCTGATCTTGCCGCGGAATTCGTCCGTCACCTCGCGGGCTTCGTTGATGTCGCGCACGACATGCGGCCTGATGAAGATGATCAGTTCGGTGCGTCCGATGCTGTCCGTCTTCTGCTTGAACGCATTGCCGATGATCGGGATGTCGCCGAGGATGGGCACTTGCGTGCGGTCGACATTGTTGCGCGACTGGATGAGACCGCCCAGCGCCAGGCTCTCGCCGTCATTGACCAGGACGCGGGTCTGAATCTTGCGCTGCTGGATGGTCGGCGAATCGATGCCGGAGCTGGTCGTCTTGGTGACGTTGCTGACCTCCTGCTGGATATCGAGCATGACCCTGCCGGCATTGTTGATGCGTGGCGTCACCGTCAGGATGACGCCGGTGTCCTTCATCTCGACCGAGACGACCGGCGAACTGCCGAGCGTCTGGTCCACCACTTGCCTTGTGGCGATCGGCACCTGGTCGCCGACCTGCAAGATCGCCTTCTGGTTGTTCAGCGCCATGATGGTCGGCGCCGAAATGACATTGACGTCGGTGATGCTGGAAAGTGCATTCAGCGTCACCTGGATGTTGTCGGTGGCGTAGCTCCAGTTGAAGCCAGGCAGTGCCGCTGCGGCAACGCCCTTTGCCACGTCGGTCACCGAGATGTCCATGCCGCCATTCTCGAAGAACCAGCGCAGTCCGTATTTCAAATCGTCGTTGAGCGTCACTTCGGCGATGACAGCCTCCAGCATGACTTGCGTCGGCAGCACGTCTACCTTGGCCAGTATCTGCTCGATGCGTTCGTAGTCGCGCGCTGTGGTCTGGATCAGCAGCGCATTGTTTTCGACATCGGCGACGACAGTGGCGTGGGCGGGCGCCTGTCCATCCTGCATCGGCATCGAAGGCGACGGCCCGGTTAGTGGCACCGGCGTGACGCCATCCGATTGCATGGCGATCGGCGTCTGGTCGGGCGACACATTCGAGCCGCCTGTATCTCCCTCGGTCTTGACCGTGGTGCCAAGCACGGAGCTCAACACCGCAGCCAGTTCCTTGGCCGGACGGTTCTGGATCTGGTAGACGAAAAGCTGATCTTCGTTCGTCTCGGCCAGCCGATCGAGCTTGTTGATCCAGGTCGCGGCACGGGCGAGATAGGCCGGGCGCGACGTGATCACCAGCACCGAATTCAGCCTGTCATTGGGGATGAACTGGATGAGCTTGGCGCCGGGACCTTCCTTGGTGCCGAAGATGGAATCGAGTTCGGCGGCAACCGCCTCCGGCTTGGAGGTCTTGAGCGGATGCAGCGCCACCGACATGCCGCGCATCCAGTCGACGTCGAACACCGAGACAGCTTCTCTGATAGCATTGAGGTCGCTGTCGTTGCCGGCGACCGTGATCAGGTTGCGAACGGAATCGACCCGCAGCACCGACCCCTGTCGGGTGATCGGTTCGAGAATGGTCTTCATCTCATCGGCCGCGATGAACTGCAGCTGCAGCACCTGTACCTTGACACCGGGGCCGGACGGCGAAACCGAAGGCACACTGACCGGCGGTGTGCTGGACATGATCTCGGAAAGCGGCACGATCTGATAGGTGCCGGCGCGGTTGGTGATCCCGGCGGAATTCACCGCGAGCGCCGATTGCAGGATGTCGACAAGCGCGTCTTTCGACACCGGCTGCGAGGTCTGCAGCGTCACTGTGCCCTGCACGCGCGGGTCGACGATGTAGTTGAGGTGCAGCGCATCGCCCAGAACCGCTTTGGCCGCCTCGGTGATCGGCGCATTGATCAGGTTGAGCTCGAACTGGCCCGAACCGTCTGTCGTCACCTTGGTGACGGGCGCGCCGGAGGAGACGAACTGGCCCGAGCCCTGATACTGCGTGCCATTGAAGCGCTGCGCCTGGCCGGCGGCCGAGGTGATGGCGCCAGGACCGGTATAGCCCGCCCGCAAGGGCGAGTTCTTGGCATGCAGGCTGTCGATTGTCTCGGTGAAGAAGTCCTTGCCCGGCGCGGAGGTGCAGCCGGCAATCGCCAGCAACGTGCACAACACGACGCGATGACCGGACCCGATTGCCATACACTTGATTCCCCTGAGACCAAGTCTAGGGCTTCTTGCAAGCAGATGTCGGGAATGATGGGGGTATTGGGGGTCTATCCACAGGGTTGGCGGCGGAGGGCGGCAGGTGGTCGGAGCAGGAGATGAGGGGGTGCGATTCGGACGGTTAGGCGCGTACGGCGTATAAAACGGCAACCGCCCGAACGTGGCAAAGGGCAGGGTCGCTGCAGTTTCACGGAAAAATTGCACTGTCACCGTAATTTGCGTAATTCTGTCGGTGATTCCCAACCAGGTTCCGGCAGATTCTGGGCTGATGCTCGCGATACTGAAACAGCGGCGCGTCGCTCAGCTGTGTTTCGGCATGCAAAAATGGGGGGGGGGGCAACGCTTACTGCCGATTGCCTCCCAACATCATTTATCCGACCCAAAATACTTGGTCCGCAGATCATCGATCTCGCCCGTATCATGAGCACCAAGCAATTCTATCGTTAGTGGGCGAGTCAGGAGGCTCTGTCGCGGAAGCGCGAAGCCGTACTTGTCAGGTTCGAACAGCGGCCCGACCACCTTCACCGGTAGATCGGGATGGGTGTAGGCGTGATATTCGAGAACGGGGGCATCGGCGATGATTGCAGCGACGTCGCCATTCACGAGACCGTCGACGGCGCGATCGAGCCCAGCGTAGGTGAGGGTTTGAAGCCCCTGTTGCCGGGCAAAATCCTCCTCGACGGTGCCCGTCAGCACACCGACCGGCTTGTCGGTCAGATCGGCGAGGCCATTGATCTTGTTTGTGAGGGAAAGGGTCGTCATCACGCTCGTCACCGACGAGGTGACATAGGCGAGGACGGCGATGCCACAAACCAGCCACAGCCCCTGCCAGATACGGCCGACCCAGCCGAACAGGTTCTTTCGCGAAGGCGACTTGCCGGATGTCGCGACCGACATCACTGAATAGAAGCTCTCGGCAAAGCCGTCGCGCCACCGCTTGGGGAAAGCCTCGTCGAACTGGCGATCGAAGAAGGTGAGCAGGACCGTGGCAGCGACAATGATCAGGGCTATCCAGGCATAGGCTTTTAGGAAGCCGGCATCGCCAAGACCCGCGATCAGATTGCCGAAACCCTTTCCCTGCTCCGTGCTGGTCATGATCCGCATGCCGCCGTCGAACCAGGGCTGGGTGAAGTCGAGCAGTTCGGCCCGGGATTGATTGATCGTCAGATTGGTCACCGCTACGTCGACTTTGCCGGAAGCGGCCGCCAGAACCAGATCGTGCATGGTGTCGAACTGGATGTAGCGATACTGGTGGCCGAGTTTAGCCGCAAGGCCCTCCCAAAGATCGACCGCCATGCCGGTGAACTGCCCCTTGTCTTTCATGACGAAGGGAGGGTTGACGAAAAGGCCGACGTTCAAGGGCTCGGAAGGCTGTTGCGCCTGGGCTGCAACTTGCGGCCACAGCAACATGAGGAGCAGAATGAAGGAGCCAGCTAGCCTGCACCAAGTCCGCATGGCGATCCTTTCCTTATTGGCATCTCAACCCGGTCGAGGACGGCAAGGGAGTTTCGCCAGAAACCGGAAAGCCTGGCGCGTCCATGGAAGAGCGGCGACCGGCCCTCGCGCCGTGTTGCCGGGCGCAGGACGATCCGATCGGCTGTTTTGCGGCATGCGGCAGCTCGGAAAACAACCTGTCGTGCCGGCAGCTTTTCTTTCGGATGCATGCAACGGCTTGGCAAAGAACGAAAATAAGCCTTACAACACATCAGGCCATAATCTATCCAAAAAGAAGTCATTCAGGGATACGCCTTTTCCATTCGGGTATTAATTTGAAACAACGGAGTTATATATTTGCAGAGCGAAACGGGTTGCGGAAATAAATTATATTTGTGTATTGCCAAAACTTGCCGCAGGCAGCATTTCAGTGACCGCTAAGGCATCATCGAGAACTCCAGACTATTTTCCATATTATTAAGCATTTGCAAAATTCGACCCGCGCTATGCTACTTTTTCCTTGCTTCAGGCCGACTTGGGATGCAGCTTTTTGGCAACAGCATCCGCGTCCGCGGGATTGCTGCATGCTTGGGCGGACGGGCACTAAGCATGGAAAGGGAAATCGACATCCGCTGATGCGGCCTCCCGTGAGCTCGATCCTGCCCGCTCTTCTTTTGAGGCTGCGGACCATCTCCCATCCCAGGCTGCCCTTGGTCGTCGAGCTACACATTTGACGGACAATCCGCAGCCGCCAGCCAGTCGAGGAATGAACCATGAAATTCACAGTGTACGCGATCATCGCCACTGCCTTGGTGGCGGTCGCCGGATGCACCACCGATGACTACGATGGCTGTCGCGGAAATGGCTGCCTGGTCGATCGGCCTCAGCAAAAAAATCGGAAGATCGATGACCGGCCGCAATACGACAGGAACGGCAATTCGAACTTCGATACGCGTGGCCGCTACATCGGCTGCCATGGGCTGGGATGCCAGGTCGACGACCCTGATGATGGCGATCAAAGCATCGACGACAGGCCGCAGTACGATAAGCAAGGCAATCCGAATTTCGATACGCAGGGCAATTACCAAGGATGCCACGGCATCGGCTGCGAGGTCGATACGCCGGCCGATGACAGTTCGTCGACCGATGACGATTCCAATTGATAGGCCTCGCGGCCAACAAGGAGGCCAATAATGTCTGAATTCGACAGCCATCGACATGCCAGGATCGTTGTGATCGGCCTCGCGGGGCTCGGAATGACGCTGACGTCCGCTTTCGCCGCGAATAGCGACTGCCACGGCGTAAAGGTCGACGTGACGGCGGCGCGCAAACAGGAGTTTGGTCCTCTCGTTGCGTCGGCGATGACCGACAAGGTCAAACCCGCCCAGGTGAAATTCCAGGCGATTCTGGAAAGTGGGAACTGGAGTGCCGTTTATGTTTCCACGCCGGTGGCCGAAGACGGCATGATGTTCTTCCAGACAGTCAATGGAAAAAGGCAGTTTCGTGAAGTATGGGGCGGCTATGCCACTCCATCGGAAAAACCTGAACTGGTATCCTGGGCTAAGAAGCTCGGAGCGCCGCAAGATCTGGCAAAGTGTTTTGCCGAGACAGTTACGGAAAGACGGTGACGGTTGCTGGAGATTGTCGCGAATGACTTTCAGGCATGGATCGGCGGAAACTGTTCAAGGACTGCCTGGACCGCCAAGGGTTCACACAATAGCGCAGGAGATACGAACAATGGCCAGAAGACACGCTTTTCTCCTTGCACTGGGGCTCATCTCCGCAATCGGTGCCGGATCGGCACTCGCGCAATCAGTCGCGGACGTGAACAGCAACCTGGACACCCTGTTCGGAAATCATGCTCAGTACCAGACCTTCTTTGACCAGCTAAAAAAAGCGGTCGGTTCCGACGCCAAGGCGACCGTTGCCACAATGTTCGACTATCCGTTCCAGGCCCGCATCAAGGGCAAGGCGCTGAAGATCAGGGACGCCAAGCAGTTCGTTGCCGACTACGATCAGATCATAACGGGCAAGGTCAAGGCCGCCGTCGTGAAGCAGACCTATGGCACTCTCTTCGCGAATTCGCAGGGCGTGATGATTGGCGACGGTGAGGTCTGGTTCAGCGGCATCTGCAGCGACAATTCCTGCAAGCAGCAGACCGTCAGGATTACCGCCATTAATGACTGATGTCGCGATCGAGGAAGGAAAGTCGGTATTGATCTCCCGTAGCAGAATCAAGCCTGACGGCCACGACGGCAGTGTCGACAGCGATTTTGCCAGTGGCGTTGCTCGCGCCGGACTCGGCTCGACCGAGGATACCCTGGCTGATGATCCAGCCGTGATTCCCCTGGAGCACCTCAGGGATAGCAACGGGGCCACCGATTCCTGTCGGAATCGCCGTGTAAGATCAAATACTTAAGACGCCATCGCCAATATGGAAAACCCGCCATGGCGAACCATGACGGGTTTTTCACGATGCAACTGCGATTAGCCCGCTTCAGCCGACCCTGACGACAAAATGCTTCGTCACCGGCTCGATAATCTTCCAGGTTCCCTTGAAATCCGCTTCCACCACGAAGGCATCGCCGGGGCCGACCTCGACCGACGTGCCGCCGTCCGGCGTGATGATGATGCGGCCGGCGATCATGTGCACGAACTCATAGTCGGTATAGGTGGCGTGATAAGTGCCGGGCGTCGCGCGCCAGGTGCCCGACAACACCTTGCCGTCCTCAGTCGTGTGCTGGACGGCGGTCTGCATGGTCGGCTGGCCCTCGACGACGACCCAGCCAGCCAGGTCGCCGGCTTCCGCGTTCTCGACGGCGCCGAATTTGAGGATCGTGCTGCGTGTCATGTGCTGGCCTCCGTTTGGTGCATTGCGTGGCGTTGTTTGCCTGGCCGGTCAGATAACCGATGCACCTGCCGCGAGCAATGCCGGCGCCATACGGAGCAGGGCAACGAACTCATTAACGGGTTCCTTCGGCGCCTTTCGCCGGCGCGTTGGCTGACGGAGCATCAAACGAAAAACCCGCCTGTGCGGCGGGTTACCGGCGCAAATCAGCACCATGGACGAATATGTACCATAGCTGAGGGCACGGAGTCAAGAAAAAATTCCTATCGCGAAAAAACCAGCGTCACAAAAGCTGCCAACACTGGCTTCCACGAGGCCTTTTGTTAATCTGAGCTCGGAGCCCTGCCATGCGGCGCACGACACGCCTGCGTCCTTCGGCTCTCGACGGGCGGGTTAGGGTTTGTGCCGTGCCGAAACCAGCTCGGCCTTGCGCCTTGCCGTCTCCAGCCCGAGCCCGATGAAGGCGCGCGCGTGCTTGGCCAGCGCCATGTTGTCCGTCCACAGATTGCGCCAGATCGCGGTCTTCTTCGACAGGTTCTCATCGACGATTTCCGAAGAGAAGGATTCGAAGCTGAGGTCGTCGCTGTAGCCGATGGCCGTGAGCGCATCGAAGATCGCGGCGAAGTCGATATTGCCGGTGCCGAGGAAGCCGCGATGGCTTTCGCCGATATGGACATAGCCGATCTTATCCGCGGCTTGACGGATGGCCAGCCCGACATCGGCCTCCTCGATGTTCATGTGGAAGGTGTCGAGATGCAGGAAGATGTTGTCCGAGCCGGTGTCCTCGATGAAGGCCAGCCCTTGCGCGGCGGTGTTGAGCAGATTGCTTTCGAAGCGGTTGACGATCTCGAGGTTGAGCGTGACGCCGGCGGCCTTCGCTGCCTCGGCAACCTTGGCCAGCGTGCCGGCACTGCGCTGCCATTGATCGCGCGTCGGCGCTAGCGTCTGCAATCCGTGGCTGGTCGAGAGAATGCCGGCGACCTTCCGGCCGCCGAGGTCGCGCGTCAGCGCGATGGTGTCGTTGAGGATTTCGACGCCGCGCGCCGCAATCGCCTTGTCGGCGCTCGAAATATCGCCATCAACCGGCAATCCGATGCTGATCGCCACGCCGAGGCCAAGATCAGCAATGCGTCTGGCGAGCCCGCCGATGTCGACATTGGCGGGGTCGAGATAGGAGAATTCGATAAGGTCGAAGCCGGCCTCCCTGGTGTTGGCCAGCGTCCGTTCGAGATCGGCCTGTGCCGAACTCGCCGACCAGACGAAAGAATGGATTCCAATACGCGACATCATCGTCTCCGGCTTCTGCGCATCGGACCCAGAGGCGGAGCCGATGCCTGGACAAGACGTGGGGGCGGGGGCTGCACGCCGGCCCCGCGGGGAGGGGCGGTTGGCGGGGGGGGGGCCCGCCGGGGGGTGGGTGCGGTTGTTATCACG